>JALVBA010000305.1 GCA_027010905.1 Marinilabiliaceae bacterium | reverse complement strand
AATTATACTCTCTGCTTTGAGTACCGGGTATGGTTTCAGTCAGTTGAGCTACGGAGGCCAGCCATCCTCCTTTGAGTCCGATACATATCCAACAGTTTTGCCTGCTATCCCGGCTGAACAGAAAGTAATAATGTCAGATAACCTTAACAGGATAACACCTCTCGAATTTGCTTACTCCTTCAAAGTTAACTACTCTTGCGATAATGATGGTGAGTGGTTTAATCTTCCAAACGGTGGCAGGCTCTGGAGGATGAGAATAAAGTCGGAAGGTGCATTAAGTCTGAATGTTATTTTTAATAAGTTTAAGATTCCTGAGGGAGGCAGACTATTTATCTATTCGCCCGACAGAAGCACTGTTCTCGGAGCATTTACACACCAAAACAATAAATCATCCGGAATATTTGCTGTTGCACCCGTGCCCGGCGATGAAATTATTATTGAGTATCTAGAAGAGGAGGCTGTAGCTTATGAGCCGGAGTTGGTAATTGGTTCAGTTAATCACGATTATCTTGGTATATTTGGCTATCTGTCGGGCGATACTAAGTCGTCGGGTTGGTTTGGTGATTCCGGTGACTGTAATGTGAATGTTAATTGCAGTGATGCTACTCCCGATACTGTACAGCAGTCAGTTTGTAAAATTATTGTTGATGGCGAGACTCTCTGTACCGGTACTCTCATCAATAATACCCGTAACGATGGAACACCATATTTTATAACTGCTGCTCATTGTCTCACGTCAGCTAACTCTGATAAATCAATAATATTTTTTTTCAATTACGAAACACCTTCATGCATTCCTTTTGTTGAGGGACCAAGGAGTCAAACATTAACCGGATCAACCTTAAAGGCACAGGTAGACACCCTTGACTTTGCCCTTGTTGAAATTGATAATATGCCTCCGGTACAATATCGGCCATACTGGGCAGGCTGGAACAGGTCAACAACTCCTCCTGCTCCCTTTGTTGCGATACACCATCCGCAGGGAGATGTGAAAAAGATAGCGATAGAAAATGACAATATTATAGCCACTACATTTGATGCCAACTCTGTTGGAGGTGACTCGTTTGTTAAAGATGCTCACTGGCAGGTTCAGAAGTGGGAGTCGGGAACAACTGAAGGAGGCTCGTCAGGTGGAGGGTTGTTTGATGCCAACGCCGAATTGGTTGGCACACTATCAGGAGGAGAGGCCTATTGCGGTCACTCAGTTAACGACTATTTTGCACGACTAAATAAAATGTGGGATTACCTATCCGAAAATGACCAGCAGGTTGCTCACTGGTTAGACCCGGACAATACAGGAGCATTAAATATTTCAGGGTTTGACTACTATTCCAATACGTCACAGGTGTTAAGTCATCTCACAAAGAGCGATACGGTACAACTGTTTGAAGGAGACGGACTAACCGGTTACTGGTCGGGGCATAACAGTCTGGGAGTTACGGAGTATGCCGAGTACTATTCCGGGATTCAATCAGCTACCGTGGAGGGAGTCTATCTGGTATTTGGTCAAAGGTTGACAGGAGCAAATGATACCGTGAGATTAAAGTTGTGGGAGGGGGGCTATTCCGGTCCCGGGAGTCTATTGGCTGAGAGAGCGTTTGCTGTATCTTCAGTAGCAAAGAACAGAGAGT
Organism: Marinilabiliaceae bacterium; assembly: GCA_027010905.1. Classification (GTDB taxonomy): domain Bacteria; phylum Bacteroidota; class Bacteroidia; order Bacteroidales; family Marinilabiliaceae; genus JAADEM01. Next base: position 17,397 of record JALVBA010000305.1, on the reverse strand, counting down.
ATCTGTTGTCATTCGATCAGCCGGTAAGTGTTACAGGTTCCTTCTTTGCCGGTATTGAGATTGAATATGGAGCAACCCAAACGGATACGGTAGCACTATATCAGATAGTGTCAGAATCAGCTGTTACAAACGAGTATGGTTTCTTGTTTGATGGTAGTTCGTGGAAAAGATTCTCAGAGGTTCATCCTGACGGTGTTAAGGGTAACTACTGGATTGATGTTCTGGCTTCGGATGTTACCTATACCTCAGATGACGACAGGATATCTAATGATGCTGATCTTATTGTCTATCCAAATCCTGTTGAGAACCGTCTGTTTTATAAAGTTTCTGAACAGCAGCTTTTACAGATAGAGTTTTATAGTATTAAGGGAGAGTTGTTGTTCAATAAAAAGCATCTTTTGGGTGCAAACACCGGATATGTGGACATTCCACAATTATCATACGGAATCTATATCGCCAGATTTATTTTTAGTGATAAAACTATCGCTAAGAAGGTGGTGGTTAGGTAAAAATAAACCGTTTGTTTTTCATATTATTATAATTTGATAAAATATTACTAAATTGTAATCTTAATAGTTAAAGCAATGACTGAAGAGTTCTTACATTTTCTATGGGGAAACAGATTGTGCTATCAGGCAGGATTGCAAACTACTAACGGTCAGAAATTCGAGATTATTCATCCGGGAATACCTAATAGCGATGCCGGCCCCGATTTTTTCAATGCAAAGATCAAGATTGAAGATACACTGTGGGCAGGAAATGTAGAGATTCATATTCGTGAAAAAGATTGGATATCCCATGGTCATCATAAAGATGCCGTTTATGATAATGTTATTTTACATGTTGTGCAGGAGCAGAATGGCTCCACGCTGAATAGTAAAGGAGAGGATATTCCTGTTTGGGAGATGCTATACGACGATACATTACTTTACAATTATAATAGCCTTTTAGGCAAGTCATCCTTTGTAGCGTGTGAGGGTAAGTTATCGCAGATTAGTGATTTTGAGATGAGCCAATGGCTTGAAAGGGTTTTGGTTGAAAAGATTGAACGAAAAAATGAAGATATTAACAGATATCTGGTTCATGCAAACAACGATTGGAATGAGGTATTCTATATTTTAATAGCCCGCAGTTTTGGGTTTGGGGTTAATGTAGAACCGTTTGAACATTTGGCTCGACAAACGCCCTACAAAATTTTACTGAAACATGCCGATAACCTGTTTCAGCTTGAAGCTCTTCTTCTGGGACAGGCTGGACTGCTTGACGATGTAGAACAGGAAGATGACTATGTGAAAAGATTGATTCGGGAGTATGACTTCCTTGCTCATAAATATAGCCTTAGTAGCCTCGATAGCCACTTGTGGCGTTTTCTAAGGATGCGCCCTGCTAACTTCCCAACCGTACGCATTGCTCAGTTTGCTATGCTCATACATAAATACCACGGACAGTTTGATTCAATCATCAGCACCCCCTCTCTGAAAAGGATGGAGGAGATGCTCAGGATAGGTACTTCTAACTACTGGAAAGAGCACTACCGTCCAGGGAAAGTTTCAAAAAGCAGTGATGATAAAACTGTTGGTGTAAACTCGGCAAGGTTAATTATAGCCAACTCAATTGTACCTTATATCTATATGTATGCAAAGAGTAAAAATGATGATTTGCTTAAGAGTAAAGCTCTGGATTTGCTAACTCTTTTGCCAGCAGAGAAAAATAGTATAGTGACTCAATGGGGTGAGATTTTTTTTAAGGCAAAAGACGAAGCGCAGGCACAAGCACTAATTTTTTTGAAGAATTACTATTGTAATCATAAAAAGTGTTTATCTTGTCGTATCGGACAGATGGTAGTAAGTAAGAAGTAAAAAGGCAAAAGTAAAAAGTTATATAAAACTCAAAACTTTTGAACCCCTGAACACAGAACCCGAAACAAACAAATGAACCCGAAACTGAATCAAAGTGGATAGTGTAAAATCTTTATATCGCAACACCCTGAAAACATTATTTACAGCAATTGGTCTGTTGCTATTTATTGTTTCATCGGGAACTTTGGGGTATATGTTAATAGAAGATTACCGTTTTCTGGATGCACTATATATGACCATAATCACTATTAGTACTGTAGGTTTTAGCGAAGTTGTGCCACTGTCTGATTATGGAAAAATATTCACAATTTTTCTTATTGTTATTAGTTTAGGTGTCTTTGGTTATGTTCTTACATCTATTACACGTTTGATTATCGAAGGCGTTTTACATCAATCATTTAAAGAGTATCAGGTGAGAAAAAAAATTGTTAAATTAAAAAATCATGTTATTGTTTGTGGCTACGGACGTAATGGTTATCAAGCTTGCGTTGAGTTAATGGAGCATGATGAGAAGGTTGTTATAGTTGAAAAACGTGACCACGTTATTGAACGTATTACGGATATTCCAGGAATGTTATATGTTCAGGGAGATGCCAGTTCGGAGGATGTGTTGGAGGTGGCACAGATAAGAAGAGCAAAGGCTCTGATAACAGCTCTGCCTAACGATGCCGATAATATTTTTGTTGTGCTTACTGCCAGAGAGATGAATCCCGGTATGCGAATAATCAGTCGTGCCAGCAATTTTGGCTCTGATGTGAAGCTGCGGCGTGCCGGTGCAACTAACGTGATTATGCCCGACAGGATAGGAGGACAGCGAATGGCTAAGTTAGTTGCTCAGCCCGATGTGGTTGAGTTTATCGAGTATATTCTGCTACAGAACACAAAGGACGTTCAGCTACTTGAGATTACCTGCACAAATATGGCGCAGTCCAATATGAATAAAACGGCAAGAGATTTGAAGTTGAGGGAGCTCTCAGGGGCGAACCTCATAGGAATAAAAACGGAGGAGGGCTCGTACATTTTTAACCCATCTCCCGACATTGAGATTTCGCATGAGGATAAACTGTTTGTTATTGGAACACCTACTCAGCTGGGTAAATTTGAGAAGGTTTTAAATAATGGAGTGTGAGAGTAGGTATTATAGTTTGTTTGTCTTTATATTGCGTTGAAAAATATGTAGCTGCAATTCAAGAGTGTTTGAATCCAAAAATTTAGTATGACCTTACATTCTTCCCTTCGTAGAAATTTATGAAAGAGTTATTAACTACTTTATTTCCACCCGGTGTAGGATAGTTGCCGGTAAAGTACCAGTCACCATTATCGTTAGGGCATGCATCATGGAGATTTTCGATAGACTGATACACTATTTCCACCTCTGCCTCAATACCTTCAGGGCGCAATATCTCCGACATCTTGGCAGAGATATCTTCAGGAGTAAACTGAGAGTATATCTCTTTAACATAGTTTACCACCTCCTCTTTAGGTAAATTTTGTTGCTCTTTACACTTCTTGTAAACATCATCAATTACCTTTTGGCGACCTGTCTCTTTTAGTAATTCTATTGCAGAAGCAAAAGCAATAAAATCCTGCAACTTAGCCATGTCAATACCGTAACAGTCGGGGTATCTGATTTGGGGAGCTGACGATACAATAATAATCTTTTTGGGATGCAGACGATTAAGAATACGTAGGATACTCTTCTTCAATGTTGTTCCTCTCACAATGGAGTCATCAATAATTACAAGCGTATCCTTGTTGTTATTAACAATACCGTAAGTAACATCGTATACGTGAGCAACCATATCATCGCGGCTACTGTCATCGGCAATGAAGGTACGCATCTTCACATCCTTAATGGCAACTTTCTCAACTCGTGGAGCAATACTCATTATCTCATCTAGCTTTTCTGCTGTCACACCTTTACCCAACTCCAGTATTCTCTTTTTCTGGCAAGTTCTGATATGCTCACGCACACCATCCATCATTCCATAAAATGCTGTTTCAGCAGTATTCGGAATATATGAAAACACGGTATTTTTAAAGTCATAGTCAATTTTCTCAAGAATCAAAGGAGCCAACAGACGTCCCAGTTGCTTACGCTCCTGATAGATTGTTTTGTCACTACCACGTGAGAAATATATACGTTCGAAGGAGCACGACTTACGTGTTTGTGGTACGCGTATTAATTTCTCCGATATCGAACCATCTTTTTTAATTAACAGTCCGTAGCCCGGCTTAAGCTCTTTAACATCATTAACACTCACATCCATGGCCGTTTGAATCACCGGACGTTCAGAGGCTACAACAACTATCTCATCATCCATGTAGTAGTGAGCAGGTCTTATGCCCCAGGGGTCTCTTATAACAAACGAATCGCCATGGCCAATCATTCCTGCAATGGCATAACCTCCATCCCATCGGCGGCTTGAGCGTTCGAGTATATTATATAGATCCAGATTTTTCTCTATATTATCGGATATGTCATAATTGTTAAGTCCTTCGTTTTTGTATTGTCTAAATCGAAATTGATTCTCTTCATCAAGGAAATGTCCCACATTCTCAAGAACTGTTACCGTATCGGTATAATCTTTGGGATGCTGCCCCAGGTCAACAAGTGATTTGAATATCTCATCAACATTTGTAAGGTTGAAGTTACCGGCAAGCACAAGGTTTCTCGACCTCCAGTTATTCTCACGCATTACGGGGTGTACATAATCGAGGCTGTGATGGCCAAATGTGCCATATCGCAGATGTCCTAAGTAGACCTCTCCAACAAACGGAACATTATCCTTTGCATATTTAGAATCGTTATACATATCAGGATTAGTCTTTCCCTCTTTATTGATGCTGTTTGTAACAAAATCAAAAACATCATGAATAGGGTTCTCTTTGTTTGACCGTTTCCTGAAAATATATTTCTTTCCCGAAGGTTGATCTAACTTTAGAGTAACAACACCTGCTCCGTCCTGTCCTCTGTTGTGTTGCTTCTCCATAAGCAGATAGAGTTTGTTGAGTCCGTACATCCATGTTCCGTACTTTTTCTGATAATACTCCAAAGGCTTTAGTAAACGAATCAAAACGATACCACACTCATGCTTTATCTGATCACTCATATCTTAACTTATATAATTTAGATGTGCAAATCTATTCTTAATTTATCAAACCCCAAACTAAAAAAAACAAATGCCGGGAAGATTTATCTCATCCCGGCAAATATCTAATATCTATTCAGTATCATTTTATAAATCATCCAGTTTTATTGAGCTATCCTTTACAACATAGCTGTTGGGAAACTCCCTCTTCAGTCTGTTCAATAATCCTAGTGCCTCATGCTTATTACGATAATTCCCAACTCTCACCCTCCAAAAAGGAGCTGTAAAAGAGATATACACAGGCTCATCGGGGAATGACACCAAAATCTTTCCCTTCACTTCAAGTGCCAAATGTTTTGCTTTCTTTCCTGAGCTGGAGTAGAGCTGAATACGATATCCGTCAAAATACCGCTGGCGTCTGTTCATTTCAATATGAGCGTCCAGAAGAAAAGGTATGCCCTCCTCCTGATGAATAACAATCTTCCCCTCGGTCCCAATAGTTGCCTGAATAAGATCGGTAGGCAGCTCATTTGTAATTGTCTGACTCCACATAATAGACAGAGGGAAAATAAGAAGAACAGCTATGATTGTACTCTTTCGCATCTCAAAATAATTTGTGATGCAAATATAAGAAGTTAATAATTAAATGGTGTAATGTAACAACGATAATTTATTAGATGGAAGAAATATTTTAAACCAGAGCTAATGTGTCAATTATTATTCATCTTTTGTAGGTATTACCAGTACCGGAATAGAGGAGTAGTTAACCATATCGTTTGCAAAAGGTCGGAAGATATTTGAAAACGGATTTGCTGAATGGTGAATTCTGATAGCAATCAAATCTGCATCAACCTCCTCTGCATAATCGCGCAGCTGGCGCGAAAGGTTACGACCCGAAAGCACACTCTTCTCTATCTCCAGATTGGCATGCTCACTAATAAATCTTTCAATAAGGTTCATCTGTGTTTTTATTCTCACCAACACATGGCTGAACGAGGAGTCTCTTAATCCAACAAGCTCAATTTTTGCTTTATAAACGCTGGCCAGGCCGGCAACAACAGGAACTTTCTTGCTGCACTCTTTCTCAAAATCAACTGGAACAATAATCCTTGAGATGTCAGCATCGTGCTGAACACCATGCCTCACAACAATTACCGGACATGGTGCATTGGCAACCAGCCGATAGGCATTACTTCCAATAAACTTATCCTGAAAACCTGATATCCCATGCGATGCAACAACAATGAGACTTGTGTCATCATATTTTGCCTGATTAGAGATTTCATTTACTACATTACCTTTACGGATTTTCCAGTCGATCTTGCCTCTGTTTACGTAGTAGGAATCTTTCACTGCATCCAGAAGCTCCTTCATCCACACCTCAAGCTGGTCATTTATCCGAAATATAGTCTCATTGCCTGCAAATTCAGGAGCGTAATTATCACCGGTTTTAATATGAATCAACCTTACGTCAGCTTCAAGTTTATTGGCCATGCTAATACCATACTTTACAGCATTTACTGAATCTTTGGAGAAGTCTACAGGTATAAGTATACGTTTCATAATACAAATTTTAACAAGCTTTTTTTTTAGTTATTAAAATTTTATACGCAAAATATCCAATAAGGTTAAAGAGACAGCCTGTTTTTTTCGATTATCTACTCTTCCAGTGCTGCGGCCAGCTCATCTGTCATCTCCAGATTGTGATAAACATTCTGAACATCTTCATCATCTTCAAAATAATCAATCATAGCCAAAAGCCTCTTTGCATCATCTACAGGTAGTGCTTTATACAGATTGGGAATACGTTGTAATCCTGCATTCTGAACCTCAATATTTAGCTCTTCAAGTTCTTTCTGAACCTTATTAAAATCCTCAAGTGCAGTAGTAATAATTATCATATCGCCCTCTATCTCCAAATCCTCGGCACCTGCATCAATCAGCTCAAGTTCAAAATCTTCAATATTCATGTCCTCAGTTTTTTGAACCTCAAAAACACCTTTTCTATCGAAAATAAAACTTAGTGAGCCATTTGTCCCAAGACTACCTCCTCTTTTCGAGAAAATATGACGTATTGAACCTACTGTACGATTGTTGTTGTCGGTTGTACACTCAACAAAAACAGCAACACCGCCTACACCGTACCCCTCAAAGGTGACTTCCTGCAACTTATCTCCGCCCTCTTCTGACGCTTTCTTAATGGCACGTGTAATATTGTCCTTAGGCATATTCACCGATCTGGCATTCTGTATTGCCGTTCTAAGCCTTGGGTTAGAGTCTGCATCAGCTCCACCTTCCTTTACTGCTATTTGAACCTCCTTACTAATACGAGAGAACATCTTTCCCCGTTTAGCGTCTGCTGCACCCTTTTTGTGCTTTATTGTTGACCATTTACTATGACCTGACATATCTCTTTAGTTGTTAGTTGTTTAATTGTAATAAGTGTCTGTTTTGAGCTGATGAATATAGTAAATATTTTACAATTATTCATCCGAGAAATGAACCAATACCCTTCGATAAACAGAAAAAATCTTTGATTTTGATACAAACCCCAGATATTTTCCGTCATTGACCACAGGGAGATTCCATGCCCCAGTTTGCTCAAACTTCTGCATAACTACATCCATCATATCATCGTGCTGAATAAATGCAGGAGGTAGCGTCATCAACTCTTCCACCGTAATACTATTATACATATCACTGTTAAACATTATCTCTCTTATATCATTCAGAGTTACAATTCCAAGAAGATGACCTTTCATATCAACAACAGGATATATATTCCGCCTTGATGATGATATAATCTTCACAAGCTCTCCCAACGTAGTCTCAGGCCTGATTCTACTAAAGTCAACCTCAAGTACTTTATTTAATTTCATTAACGTCAACACTGCTCTGTCCTTATGGTGGGTTATCAGCTCTCCACGCTGTGCCAATCGTTTAGTGTAGATTGAGTGTTGTTCAAAATACATTATTGTAAGATAGGATATCGTTGAAGTTATCATCAGCGGAATAAACAGTCCATATCCGTGTGTTATTTCAGCAATAAGGAAGATAGCCGTCATGGGTGCATGCATCACCCCCGACATAATGGCAGCCATACCTACAAGGGTAAAATTAGCTGCTGATAGTGAATGCCATCCCGAGTTATTAACAAGCAGAGCAAAAGCATATCCCATAACCCCCCCCATAAACAGTGATGGAGCAAAAATTCCACCAACACCTCCACTTCCGGTAGTAGTTGCTGTAGCAAAAGCTTTAAAGCCCACTAACGAAAGCAGAAACAGTATCATCACCCATACATTATTATGATAGCCAAAAAACATACTTCCCTGAACAACAGTATCGATATTTGAGTCCAACAGTGCAATTATCGTATCATAACCTTCACCGTAGAGCGGTGGAAAAATAAATATTAACAGACTAAGAGACACACTTCCAATAATCCACTTTGTATAACTGTTTTTTAACTTCTTAAATCTTCCTTCAACACCAATCACAACCTTAGTGAAATAGAGTGAAACAAATCCGCCCACAATACCTAGCAGTACATAATATGGAATATTATTCATAATAAACGGGGCGTTGAGGTGGAAAGTGAAATCCACATTTTTACCCAGAAAAAAGAATGCAACCATAGAAGCTGAAACTGCTGAGATTAGCAGTGGCACAAGCGATGCCATTGTAAGGTCGAGCATCAGAATTTCAAGAGTAAAAATAATACCGGCGATGGGTGCCTTGAAAATTCCGGCAATGGCTCCTGACGCTCCACACCCAATAAGAAGTATAGTAGTTTTATGGTTGAGGTGAAACAACCTTCCAAGCGATGAACCCAACGATGCCCCCGTTAAAACGATAGGTGCCTCAGCTCCTACCGACCCACCAAAACCAATTGTGAAAGTACTGGTAAGTACCGATGACCAGTTGTTATGTGATTTCATGTGACCACCCAGTTTCGATATAGAGTATAGAATTTTACTCACGCCATGCCCCAAGCTATCCTTTACAACAAACTTAATCAACAGCACGGTAATAAGAATTCCAATAATTGGATAAGCCAGATACAGCAGGTTATTCGACTCAACAGAAAAACCCTCGGTAAGCAGTTTGTGAACAAAGTGAATTGTATTCTTTAGTATTACAGCGGAGAGTCCGCTGAAGACACCAACAACAACACTTAGTATCAAAATAAACTGACGATGGTTGATGTGCTTAATCCGCCAAATCAATAATTTTCGAAGTAATCTGTTTGAACGACTCATAATTGGCCGCAAAGTTAATACAATTGTGTCTTAAAGTTGAAAGTTTATCAGGTTAAAAGTTTGGAAAGTTTATATTACCCTTTATGCAACAGTAATCTCTTTATTTACAACATCCATCTCTACCAGTCCATCTTTCAGTTTAATAATTCGATGAGCATGCATGGCGATATCCTCTTCGTGGGTAACAACAATAACTGTATTTCCATGCTCATGAATAGTGTCAAACAGGCGCATTATGTCAACAGATGTTTTGGAATCGAGATTACCGGTAGGCTCGTCAGCAAGAATGATAGATGGATTGTTAACTAAGGCTCTTGCAACAGCAACCCTCTGGCGCTGACCACCCGAAAGCTCATTAGGTTTATGTGTCATTCTGGATTCGAGACCAACACTCTTTAGAACATCCTTTCCACGCTGCTCTCGTTCTAACTTAGGTGTACCTGCATAGATTAGCGGGAGTACCACATTTTCGAGTGCGGTATTACGAGGCAAGAGGTTAAATGTTTGAAATATAAAACCAATCTCCTTGTTTCTTATCTCGGCCAACTCTTCATCCTCCATGTGGCTTACATCTGAACCGTTAAGGATATAATCACCTTTGGTAGGAGTGTCCAGTGCGCCAATAAGATTCATCAGTGTTGATTTGCCTGAGCCTGACGCTCCCATTATTGCTACGTACTCACCTTTACGTATAGTTAGAGTTACTCCCTGCAGAGCCTTAACCGTTTGTGAACCTACAATGTAATACTTTTTCAGTTCGGTAATTTCAATTAGTTTATTATCCATCCCAAATAATATTTTCAAACAAATATAATATATTATCATGATTAACGACAAGTTTCCTGAACCTTATTACTAAATTTGTAGTACTAAATCAAAAACTACAATCATACATCCTTACATCCTTACAACAAAATGCTGTTTACGGCACTCTTTGCGAAAAAAGGCTACACCCAACTGAAACAGGTCTATAGAAATTGTGACATCGGGATCATTGCATATCTCACCCCATGCCCTCTCCATTCCCTCCGACCAGTGGATATCATCAAAAACAAATATTGAATTGTTTCCTGCTTTCACTTTACACATTCTGAAATAATCAACAGTTGCACCATATTCGTGATGACCATCAATAAAGAGAAAATCTAACGAGTCTATTTTATCAAGCACATCAGGCAAAAGGTCATAAAACTTACCTGTAAGTGAGGTCACGTTAGCAACCCCCAATCCACCAAATGTCTTAGTGGCAACTTCGGCAGTTTTAGGACACCCCTCAATAGTGTATACTCTGTTTTGCTTATCGGGCAGAGCAAGATAGAGAGTCGAGACCCCAAGTGAAGTACCGAGCTCAACAATCGTTTTACTACTGTGGCTGTTTATCAATCTAAACAGAATCTCTCCATATTTTTTTCTAATAGCCGAATTTTTGTAGATGTCTGAAACTTTTCGGTTACTATTATTCATCACATGACTACCGGCTCCAAAATCTATAACTTCAACTATCTCATTCGATATCTTTAACTTCTTACGGTAATCTTCTATCTGACTGAAGGCATAATAGGAGTGTTTTCCACTCAATACCTCTGTTACCAAATCAAACACAAAAGGGCTTTGAATACCATGCCCTTTGAAATGCCCGGTTTTGAACAGATGCTTAAGATAACTCTTTACAAGAAAAAAGTTCATACCGTTTTTTTTTGCAAGATAATAATTTATGCAGTTTTTTGCTTTAAAAACAGAATCACATAGTTTAAATCAATGAGTAAGAAAGAGAACAATAAAAAGAACAGCGGCAGTGCCGGACAAAACAGAAAGAAGAGCATCGACTTTCTGGAGAAGAACAGAAAAAAAGATAGAATCTTTGAAACCTCCTCAGGATTGCAATACGAGATAGTTAAGAATGCTTCAGGAGATAAACCCAATGAATTAAGTATTGTTACTGTTCATCAACGGGCTATGCTTTTAGGCGGCAAAATACTTGACGACACATATAAAGAAAACAAACCTATGGAGTTCAACCTTAGTGATGTGATAGACGGTTACCGCGAGGGTTTGATGATGATGAGCAGAGGAAGTCGCTATCGCTTTTTTGTTCCTCCTGGGTTGGGATGGGGGAAGAAAGGTTCAGGAGGAAGAATTGGCCCCTATGCAGTTGTTATTTTTGATGTGGCATTGCAGGAGTTTTACTAGAAAAGGTTATTGACTTTCGGCGAAAAATAGTATAATTTTATCTTTGCACCTTAACAATCTTTAATATCTTTGCAGGACAAGAAATTTTCACATTACGCCCTTAATCGGTTTCTCAGCTCAGATAATTCCTTATATCATGGCGATGTTTTTCACCATGATATTCTTCAATGGGGATGGTATCTTAAAAGCAGAGAAGTAAACTACTAAAAGCTTTAGTACAGAAAACCACGTCACTTTCAGTGAAAATAGTGACGCAACACCTAACAGCTATCATTTCGAGAATCATACAAACTTCCTTTTTATAAATTTTGAGTTTGCTACTGTTTTTCAAAACAGACGTGTCTGCTCCTTATGCTCATTTTTCAGGAATAGATTTACGCACACATCTCCGGTAAAGGTATAAAACTTAATCCGGCCAGTTCGTACCGGGTATTTAAAACCACTTCGACAGACATTACCGATGAAATTATTTTTCCTGAATCACCAGAGTGAACATTCGACAACCCATCGGGAAGTATCACAGACATGGCTTTTTATAACTGGAATGATGATGAGGTATACGTGATAGGAATAAAGGAACTGAACAACGACCCTACAGCTCCATCTATTTCTCCATTTGTCAAAGTATCGTTTGAAAAAAGAGCTGACGGAATAGCTGTAAAATGGATTAAATCTGATGAGTCAACAGTTAATGAGTTTACTTTAAAAAGCACTTCAGAGTCACAACCGTATTCATGGTTCTCTTTTGCAACTAAAGGAGAAGCAACTGTTCAACCTCCGTCACCTGACGAATATGATTTCATCATTACCACATATACAGGTAAAGTGCCGGATGGTGAGGTTACTTATGTGTTCGAGCTGCGTGGTTCCTTAACAAACAGAGACGGAAGTGTCTCCTCGCACCGCTACAATCCGGGTAATGCCGAAGATGATAAATTCAATGACATTTTTAACAACCTAACAATTAATGATGTTGAGATTGTGAAATATAAACATGAGGCAGATGCCATAGGTTATGACTGGAAATCGTTTAGCCGTGCTACAATGAGCTACAAAGTAGATAAATCAAATATGTATTTTATCAGAGACAACAATGGTAATCATTACAAATTAAGATTCACGAATTACTACAGTACAAACGGTGGTAAAGGATATATCTTATTCACTTATGTATTGTTGTAGCAGTGATGTAATAAGCCATGCGACGATTAGGTTCGTCGTATGGTTATCTATAGTTGAACTCTCCTTTCACGTGAAGTGTAAACAAGTTGAAGGTCGCCACCTGCACTGGAAACATTGTTGAGTTTAACACTCTTTACCCTCACAATTTTTATTCCAATCTCCTTGCCACTATACAGTGATGCAATATCCGAATCCAGAGTAATTGAGTTATTGCCCTCCGGTTGTACATCATATTTGTACTCGCTGTCTTCATATATTATAACCAAAGTTATTGTCTCACTATTGCTCTGCTTCTCACCGGTAAATGAAACAGTAACTGTTTTATCCTTCCTGTCTGTATTCACAACAAGTTCACCCACATTTTCAAGCGAATCCAACTTCACATTGTTAGCAAATATCCTCTCTTTAAAGTCTGTAAAATTTATTACAGCTTCCGGTAAACGCGACTCAAAAATTACACTGTATGGGTACTCTTTCGTTTCGTCGTAATCACTGCAGATATCTCCGTTAATCAGCAGAAAGGCAGGTGGAGAAAGTCGAACTTTCTCTCCATCTTTTGTTCCTAATCTGAAAATAGCTCCAACAGTTGTCAGGTTGCTCTCCTCATTATATTCAAACCTAAGCCCCTGATAAAAATCCTCATCCATAGGATTAGAGTAGTCGGCATCCTTACAAGCATAGGACACTGTTAAAAGCGCAACAGCAACAAATAATTTCACCATCTCTATTAAAATATAGTTTCCTTACCTACTTGACAAACAGAAACACTTCCACACGTATTTTGGAGCCTTTTTTTAACCCTCTATCTGTTAATTTTTTCAATCATATCATCCAGCATCTTAAACACATGATGTTCTGGGGGTAGAGCTTTACTAAATTGGGAGCGTGATTTCTTGAACATCCTGACAGCCTTTTTTGAGTTAGCCTCCAAGTATAGCAGTTTCCCATAGTGAAAACGCAAATTACCATTTGCTTCGTGATTATGCCTGTACTCTTTAAGCAGCGATTTAAAGATGGTTTCCAAAAGCTCACCCTCTCCCTCTTTTCTGAACATCTCCAAAAGTTCATCAGGCACATCGGGGTCTACGGGTGCCTGGTCGAAGATGACTTTAGCCAATTTTAAAGCAGGCTCCTCCTCTCCTGCCTGTAGTTGAGAGCGCAACAGAAACATCTGGTTGGGATGATATTGTGGCGATAGTAAGTCTGACTTCTCAAACATCTCCAGAGCATCATCTTTTCTGTTTGCTTTGTAATACATTATTCCCAGAATTCTTGCCGCATCTCCTTTCTTGAGCGAGTCGGAGAAAAGCTCATAGGCATGTTTCATGTTTACAATCCCCTCTTCCGGATGTTTATTCAGCAATCTGTTTGCTCCGGCTCCATAGGCAGTCAAGGCATCATCGGGATTCAGTTTCAGTGATTTCTCATACCACACCTGAGCCTGGTCATAATTTTTAAAAATACTACTGTAGAAAGCCAGGGCGTAAAGGCTTTTTGCATCAAAAACACCATTTTCGTATGCAGCACCATAGTAACCATTGAATTTCTCCAGCAACTCCCTTGCGGGAACAAACCAATGGTCGCCCATATTTTTGTATGTGTTGTAATAGAAGTCGCCCAAAGATTTAGCCAGCCTGTAATCAGAAGGGTATTTTTGAATTAGCCTTAGCAATATTGTATCGGGCTTAAACTCATAAAACGAAAAGCTCTCATCTTTTAGTACTCTCCTCAATTGCTCAAGCTCTTCTCCCTCCCGCAAATCAACAAATGCAAACAGATGATTACGGATAGTTTTAATATTATAGTTAAGTGCTAAATCTACCTTCTTCAGAACAATGTCAGGATTTTCATTTTCAGCATCAATACTCTGAACGCACTCAAATGCCGACAGGAATTGCTTCTCCTTTATTAGCGAATCACAACTGCTAATACTCAATTGTGCAAAAAGAGTCTGCCCGGTAAGAAGCAGAAGAATAATGTAAAAGGTGCTGTATCTCATCATTAATTTCACGTTCATATAGCTGCGTAAAGATAGCAGTTAACTTTATACGGTAAGTTTACTGTTTTGTTTTGATTGTATGATTTTAGATTTTTTTTAAATTATCTATGTAATTTTTATATATCCCTGTTTAAAAACATCTATATATTGGGTTCATCAATATTCTTAAGCAAACATTTATATACAAAAGGGTATATTCATTTAATCAAAACTCGTGTAATAGTCGGTAACGATTTTACCACCTAATCTCCAAAGGCTTTTTATCTCAATACTCTCTTTAATGACTTTGTAATATCAAACCTTTCTGTTATTTTTGATTTCTAATGATTGACCTGTCAAAAGATATAACATTCCTGCCCGGCGTAGGGCCAAAGAAAGCAGAGCTATTGAAGCAAGAGTTGAAAATTGTTTCATACGAAGATCTACTCTACTACTTCCCGTACAAATATGTGGACCGTAGTAAATTTTATTCTGTCAGGGAGTTAAATGCTAACATGCCCTACGTACAGGTAAAAGGGAGGCTGAAATCACTAAAAACTATTGGTAAAGGACGGCAGTCAAGAATGACAGCTACATTTTCCGATGGAACGGGAGTAATGGAGTTGGTATGGTTTAAGGGGCATAAGTACATCAAAGAGAATCTTGACACAAATGCTGAATATATAGTTTTTGGGAAACCATCAATATTTAACGGTGTGATAAATGTGGTTCATCCGGAGATGGAGAGAGTTGATGCAACCAAGCAGATAATAAGGTCAAGCCTTCAGGCTTTTTACAACACAAGTGAAAAGATGAAAAGGGGTTATCTTAACTCAAGGGCGATGCTAAAATTAATGCAAAACCTTTTTAAATCTTTTCTGAACGACAGAATACAGGAGACTCTGCCGACACCCTTAAGGGAGAGATTAAAGCTGGCTCCTCTGAACGAGGCACTAAAGGCTGCACACTTCCCCAACGACATCAAGCAACTCGAATATGCTCAGTTCAGACTCAAATTTGAAGAGCTGTTCTACCTTCAGCTAAACATACTGAAGATTAAGACCCGACGTAGTAAGACTGTGAAAGGCCATGTTTTTAAAATTGTTGGAGATAACCTGAATAAGTTCTACAAAAACAACATTCCTTTTGAACTCACCGGTGCACAAAAACGTGTGATACGCGAGATAAGACATGACATGGGTTCAGGCAAACAGATGAACCGTTTGCTACAAGGAGATGTGGGATCAGGCAAAACACTTGTTGCACTTATGGTAATGCTAATAGCCAACGACAATAATTACCAGGCCTGCCTGATGGCTCCCACCGAAATACTTGCCAATCAACACTACGAAACTATAAGCAGGATGCTTGAGGGGTTAAACATTGAGATTGACATACTCACCGGTTCAACAAAAAAATCGAAACGAAATGAGCTTCACGAAAAACTTCTTAACGGAGAGCTGAATATCCTGATAGGTACTCATGCACTGATTGAAGATATCGTTCAGTTCAAGAATCTAGGGCTTGTGGTTATTGACGAGCAGCACCGCTTTGGCGTTGCGCAACGTGCCAAGCTGTGGAAGAAAAACAGACATCCACCCCACATGCTTGTGATGACGGCAACCCCAATTCCCCGAACTCTTGCTATGACAATCTATGGCGACCTTGATGTTTCGGTGATTGATGAACTGCCACCGGGACGTAAAGCCATTAAAACGGTTCACTATTTCCACAACAAACGAAACAACCTCAACAGATTTCTGCACAAAGAGCTAAATAAGGGACGGCAAATCTATGTTGTCTATCCACTCATTGAGGAGTCGGAAAAGATAGATTTTAAAAACCTGACCGAGGGATACGAATATATGCAGCATGCATTTCCCGGATATGAGATAACAATGGTTCATGGCAAGATGAAACCCAAAGAAAAAGATGAAGCGATGCATCAGTTTGTTTCCGGCAAATCAGATATTCTGGTATCTACAACTGTTATTGAGGTGGGGGTGAATGTAACCAATGCATCGGTAATGGTGATTGAGAGTGCTGAACGGTTTGGCCTTTCGCAGCTTCACCAGCTTAGAGGAAGAGTTGGCAGAGGTGCTGAACAGAGCTACTGTATTCTAATGACCGACTATAAAATGTCGGATGAAACACGCAAACGAATGAGTATCATGACCGCAACCACTGATGGTTTTGAGATTGCAGAAGCCGACATGAAACTTCGCGGCCCCGGCGACCTTGAAGGGACACAACAATCAGGACTCCCTTTTAATCTGAAAATTGCCAGCCTAGGCAGAGACAGCCAGCTACTTCAATATGCCCGAAATGTTGCCGAAGAGATTTTAAATGACGACCCTCTGCTCGAAAAAGATGAAAACTTAATGCTTAAAAAGCAGCTGGCGAAACTTACTGCCAAAAAAATGAACTGGAGTATGATTAGTTGAGATAGTATTGGGAAAGGGCTAAAGCCCTACTCTCTATATACATTATCAATTCCCCGGCATAAATGCCGGAGCAATTGATTGAGACATCTCAACACATTAATTGTCCTATTCCTCAAACCAGGATTAACAAATCATTTATCCTGTCCAGGACAGAAATAACAAAGTAAACACATCAACTACTCTGTCCATCAGGGCAGGATAAACTATTCAAGCACATCAATTGCCTGTCCTTTAGGGCAAGGATAACAAATCAAACACATCAATCATCCTGTCCTTCAGGGCAGGGATAACAGATAGGGAGAGGTTCATTAGGGCTTTAGCCCTTTCCAAAATGCAAAATATAATTGTATCCATTATTTTTTCATTCCATAATATTTGTATGTCATACAT
>JALVBA010000304.1 GCA_027010905.1 Marinilabiliaceae bacterium | reverse complement strand
TCAGCGCGTTGAATAGCTTCGATTAGCTTTTCTTCAAGATTATTATTCTCACTCATTTCAATCTCTATCCACTACTCTATTATTGTATATTGCTTTAACAGAACCAACAATCTGTTCATCTGGTGCATAAACAATAGACTTGTCTTTATTAGGGTAATCTAAACTATGTAAAAAATAACGAATACAGTTAATTCTTGCACGCTTTTTATCATCTGATTTAACAACAGTCCAAGGAGCATCTCCCGTATCTGTATGGAAAAACATAGATTGTCTTGCTTCAGTATAATCATCCCACTTACTTAAGGATTGAATATCAATCGGCGATAATTTCCATTGTTTTAAAGGATCAAATTTGCGCGAATGAAAACGACGCAATTGCTCCTGTTGAGTGACAGAAAACCAAAACTTAAATAAAATAATACCAGAATTCACTAACATACGTTCAAGATTTGGTGCTTGGCGCATAAATTCGAGATACTCTCTATCGGTACAAAAGCCCATAACTTTTTCAACACCGCCACGGTTATACCACGAACGGTCATAAAAACGCATTTCACCTTTAGTGGGCAGATGGTGAATGTAACGCTGGAAATACCATTCTCCACGCTCTCTATCCGTTGGCTTTTCAAGGGCAACAACACGTGCAGCACGCGGATTTAAATGCTCCATATATCGTTTAATGGTTCCACCCTTACCTGCTGCATCTCGCCCTTCAAATAAGCAAACTATTCTTTGTCCCGTTTCCTTAACCCAACTTTGAACTTTCAATAACTCACGCTGAAGTAGATGTTTCTCACTTTCGTAATCAAACAAAGACATTTTCTTATCATAAGGATAATCTCCAGCTAGTGCAGAAATTTTTAACAGCTGACTACCCTTCATCACTTTGTTAGATTTCATCACCACATCAGAATCCACCAAATATTTTAAAACCTTCTTTGCTTGCTTAGTGGTTTTAATATCTTTAAATTTTGGTTGAGCCTTTTTATTCTTTTTTACTGTATCTTTCATAAGTACCCTTTGGTTCTCGTTAATAATTCATAGTATAGCAGTTTTACCAATTAAAGTTTTTGATTTAAATCAACTATCAGCAGGATGATTTATCCCATCATTGGTCGGAACATTTTTTAACTCAAATGGGTTAACTCCATCTAAGCATGCCACATTAAATCCATATTGATTTGGGTTTGAACGACGTTGATGGTGAGTATAGATTCCACATACTGAACAAAAATAGTGTTTGGCTGTCATGGTGTTAAATTGGTAAAGTCTGAGCTTGTCTTTACCTGTTATTATTTTAATTCCATTAAGGGCAACAGAAGCGACAATTGCCCCTCGTCTTCTACACATAGAACAATCACAACGTCTTGGATCTTCAATGCCATTTGGAAGTGTCAATTCAAATTGAACAGCTCCACAATGGCATGAAGCTTTATGTATCGGTTTAATTATCATTTATTCAACAACTTCAATAAAAAACCATACTCTTCGGCCGTTTCTTTATAGGCTTGGAAACGTCCAGAAGCCCCTCCATGACCAGCGTCCATATTGGTTCGCATAATTAATATATTATCATCTGTTTTGACATCGCGTAATTTTGCCAACCATTTAGCTGGCTCCCAATACTGCACTTGAGAA
>JALVBA010000303.1 GCA_027010905.1 Marinilabiliaceae bacterium | reverse complement strand
ATGATAAGGTGTTCAACCGTATGATTGAATACACTCTTTCATTGAATCCTGACTTTGAAGTAAACACCTACTATAACGGAAATGACTTTTTAAAAGATCTTTCCGGTAATCCTGATATTGTTACTCTCGATTTGGGCCTTCCCGACTTTTCGGGTAATGATATTTTGAAGAGGATAAAGAAGTATAGTCCTGAGATTGAGGTGATAATTATCTCTGGTCAGGACGATATCTCAACAGCAGTGAAACTGCTGAAACAGGGTGCTTACGACTATATTACCAAAGACGAGAATATTAAGGAGCGACTGCTTCACAGTATCCGGAATATCAATAAAACAAAATCGTTGAAGAATGAGATATCTCAACTTAAGACAGAGATCTCGAATAAATATGAGTTTAAGCACGCCATAATTGGTGAGTCTCCGGCCATAAAAAATATCTTCGCCCTTATCCATAAGGCAATAAAAGTTCCCAATATAAATGTCTCAATAACCGGCGAAACAGGTACCGGAAAAGAGTTAATTGCTAAGACCGTTCACTATAGCTCGCCCCGTCACAACAACCCTTTTGTTGCTGTTAACATGGGAGCTATACCTACCGAGCTTATCGAAAGTGAGCTGTTTGGACATGAGAAGGGGGCTTTTACTGGTGCCATTATAACGAAAAAGGGTAAGTTTGAGGAGGCCGACGGTGGAACAATATTTCTTGACGAAATAGGTGAGGTGGATATGAATCTTCAAGTTAAATTGCTGCGGGTGCTGCAAGAGCGCGAAATTACTCGGGTTGGAGGCAATGCTACAATAAAAATCAGTACACGAATAATTACTGCCACAAATAAGAATCTATCAGAGGAGGTGAGAAAAGGTAACTTTCGTGAGGACTTGTACTATCGCTTGTTAGGTTTGCCTATTCAGCTGCCATCGC
The DNA here is from genome assembly GCA_027010905.1 of Marinilabiliaceae bacterium. Classification (GTDB taxonomy): domain Bacteria; phylum Bacteroidota; class Bacteroidia; order Bacteroidales; family Marinilabiliaceae; genus JAADEM01. Next base: position 731 of record JALVBA010000303.1, on the reverse strand, counting down.
TCAAAGAACGTAAAAATGATATTCTGATATTGAGTAAGCATTTCCTGTCTGCCTTCTGTAAAGAGAATGAGCTAGATAGCTTAGTTCTAACTCCCGCCGCCAAGAAGAAACTTATGAAATACTCATTTCCCGGTAATGTGAGAGAGCTGAAAGCCATAATTGAATTGGGAGCTGTGTTGACAAATTCGGGGGAGATAGATGAGGAGCATATCGTTCTTAGCGCGGCTAACAGCGAGATGGATCTCTTCTCTAAAGAGCTGACTCTGTCGGAATATACAGAAAAGATTATCACTCACTTTCTGGACAAGTACAACAATAATGTTATTAAAGTTGCCAAGAAACTTGATATCGGGAAGTCAACAATCTATAATTTATTGAAAAAGAAAAAGGAGTAACCACTTCCTTCCCTTCGGCTGTGACAAAGATTGGGACAGATGGTAGTTTTGGGTTTTATTATGCCGCAGGCTCTACCGGTTTGTACGTTGTAAATGTTGTTTGGGATAAGGTATTGCGAAATGTTAAGAATGATTATGATTTAAAGCGTCTCTACCTGGAGAATGGAATGTTCAAGTTAATACAGTATTTAGTCGAACGTGAAAAAGGTTTTTTCACATATTAACTTGTTGATTTATAGATGTATTTATTGATTTGTTTATCTGTTTATAATATTGTATGGTATAATAGACAAAATTTAGGCTATTTTCGAGTGGTTATGTTCAAGTGGACAAAAT
>JALVBA010000302.1 GCA_027010905.1 Marinilabiliaceae bacterium | reverse complement strand
CAGATTATACAGTTTATCCAAAATTAAGTTCATAACGTGGTCACAAATGCCTATCTTTATGTTTTAAAATTCGCTTGCGGATTTAAGGCAATATTAAAATATAAGGGATGAAATGAAAAAAACAGGAATAGCATTTGTATTCATTAGTTCAATTATTTTCCAGATGTGTGGAAAGGCAAATGAAGATACAAAAAAGAAAGATACAGAAGTAAGTGTTGTCAGACTATTTTTACCCGACACAGTATATATGAGTGCTTCTGATACTACAGAATACAATATTTACTATGATAATTGTATTTGTGTCCCAACTTATCATAATTATTATTTCGATGTTGATTGCAAAGTAGGGCAATCATTTGCACAAGGTTGGCGATACACACCTAAGGATGGAACGAACGCAACCTATAATTTTACTTTGTCTGTGTTTAATTCTGCGGGTAAATTAATAGATTCAAAATTAACTACTTTAAAAATTTCGGATAATAATAATATTTCAAAAACAGATACTATTCTAGTAATAGGTAATAGTTTAACAAATGCAAATATATACACTGCCGAGCTTTACCGGCTTTCCGGTGGGGTACTGAATTTTATTGGCACAAAAGATACAAATACTAATTCTCCAAATGAAGGGCATTCAGGTAAAACATTTTGTTGGTTTGTAAGTGATAGTACTTCTCCTTTTATTAAATATGAAGGAAGTAAATTTGATTTTAAAACGTATTTGGAAGATAATAATATGACCAAACCTAATTTGATAACAATTATGCTTGGTATAAATGATTTTATCAAAGGAAAAACAGAGGTCAGTTTTGATTCTATAACTGCTTATTGTGATACAATGATTTCTAATATCATTTCAGTAATTCCAGATATTAAAATAGGGTTGGTTTATATAGTGGGTCCATCAAATTCACAAGATGCTGCCGGAAATAACTACGGTAACAAGCTCGAGCAATGGCGTACTAAACGCTATTTCCATTTATGGAATGAATTGTTAAAGAAAAAATATGGAGTCGGAGGTACGCATTATAATCCCATAGTAACTTTAATTCCTGCTAATCTAGGTTTGGATACAGAACATAATATGCAGACTAAATTTGTAAAATACAATGCACGAAATAATGATAAATATTATCAGCAATCTAATTCGGTACATCCTGCACAAAGCGGTTATTATCAAATTGCTGATTTTATTTATGGTTGGATAGTAAATAAGTAATCAAACGTAAAAAAGCAGGGGTTTTTCACGTTCGACTATTTAAATATTTATTAAGTCCTAAATTTGAAGAAACCGAAAATTCAAGAAGCAAGAGCCATATTATCCCCAAATTTATTTAAAAATACAATTACTAGTGTTTTTATAACTCATTTTTTTTCGTCTTGTATCTCAAAAAAACAGTTAGTAAAAGAATTTTTTACCTATCCTCATCCTCTTGCATGTTAAAGGTAATAACTGCCTTCTGGCTCTTACCATCCATTAGAATTGTGAGTGGTTTTTTAAACCTCACATGAACAAAATATTTTGACGATGTTACAACTTCCTGTTGTTGCAGCACATCCAAATTCACCCATTCACTCTTCGACTCATGGTAGACTGAGAAGTACCCCACATTCATTGATGTTACATTGTGGAAAAAGTGTGACCCCAGTGATGCCTCAAGTGGAAACTCTTTCAATCCCATCTCAACAATTACTCTGGCGTGAGATATTTGTGACCACAACACCGGAATTCCGGTAAAACGATCTCTTGTACCCCATCTGCCAGGGCCTATCAGGATATACTCACCATTATCATCATCAAACTGCTTGTTCATCTCAGCAATCTCACGAGCCATCTCCAAAGTATCAAGTTTATCAAATTTCTCGGTATTCATATAAATAATATCTCGGATAGTCTCTAATCGTCCGTTACCCATCCCTTTTACCGACTGAACAATAATATTTTCGGGATTAACATCTTCAAAACTTATATCAATATGACTTTCAAGTCTGATGAGAGGTTTTATCTGCAAAAGATAAAGTGTAGGTTGGTTATTCTTGCCCTTGTCCAGATCGACAGCAAACTCAATTTCAACAGGTGCCCCCATCGCCTCCTTAAAGAACCTGAGCAATATCTCAAGCGTTTCGGCCAACGGAATATAGTCGTACTTTAGGATATTTGAGAAGTTAACAACCCTTGGACCTCTAACCGACAAATCAGTTATCAGCCTCTCGTTCTGATAATCGTATACAGAGCAACAGTGCCGAATATTTCCATCCTCTTCTGCCTCTTTAATATCCAGCTTTACAATGCCGGCATCCTCACCGTCATTTGCCAGGTCAATATTATTATCTTCAAGATTTAAGGCATAAAAATAGTTTTGGGAATCCTTAATCTGATCCTTAACTGAGTTCAACTCAAGATTTGGATATGTCGGGCAAAACCTCCACGCTTTCTCACCACCAACAACATACTTACCTAAACCTACAGCCAAAACAGCAAAGCCTTCCTCTGGTTTCATGTACGAAAAGGGGTAGTAGTTGTACGATTGAGCAACACCACTAACATGAGGATAAAATCTGTTGTGCGACTGCTGGCCAACCAACTCCTGAATAATTACAGCCATGGTCTCCTCCTCTATCTTGTAATTTACAGCATCAAAATAGGCCTTGGCAGGGTCACTAAACATTGATGCATAAACCAGCTTAACAGCTGTAGACAATTGCCTGAACCGCTCCTCCTTATCGGGATGGTTATTCGGTAGGATATATGTAGCATACACTCCGGCAAAAGGTTGTAGTAATGAATCTTCAAACAGACCGGAGGATCTTACGGCAAGCGGCTTATCCATCACTTCAACATACTGCTCTAGCCGGAAGTATACCTCATTACTTAGTTCAGAATTAAGAAAAAGCTCCTTTATCTCGTCATAATCTTTCTGAACAAAAGCTTTATGAAACAGATTGTTCTTCTCAATAAATCGGGTAAACTCACCGGCTCCAATAATTGCGGTAGGAGGAATGCTAATATTTAAACCTGATATATTATTCTCAAAATCAATATTCTCAATAAAATTACTCAAAAAGGCCATTCCCCGTCCTTTACCTCCAAACGACCCCTCACCAATGCGAACAATAAAACGGTCACTCGAGACCAGCGCAGAATCAAACATAACAACCCTACCCCGCAACCTGGCCATCTTAACATCTTCAAAAGCTTTAATAATTGCATCTCTCAGCTTGTTTGAGCTGCCAAAATCCTCAATCCTAAATGGCCGCAACTTCTTAGCAATACTAATCTCCCCTCTCGCCATAAGCCAAGTGGATATTCCATTTCGGCGCGCATGGTGCAGCAACGATTCGGCAGGTATCGTTTTGATGCAGGAGAGAAACTCCTTCATATTACTTGCTTCCGCAACTCTTATTCCGCGTGCATTACGAAAAACAAAATCCCCAAACCCCAATTTTTGATAGATAAAATTGTGTATCTCCATTGATAAACTATCGGAGTTTTTATCGATAAAATCAGCGTCCACCTCCAGTGCCTTACGCGAGTTTCCGGGATCGGACGACTGCAACAGAGTGGGGACTCCCGACTTACTCTTTACATATTTAATCAGCTCAACTCCTGCATTCACATCAGGGACACCCTCCTTATCATACTTCACATCAGAGATGACACAGATTATATTGTTCACATATTTATCAAAAATCTCAACAGCATCCTCATAATTAACTGCAAGAAGGATTTTTGGGCGCACCCTCATCTTCATAATCTTGTAAATCTGGTCTCCGGTATCCTCCGAAAGAATAGACTGGGTCTGCCGCATTACGATTGAATAGAGCAGAGGCAGGTAGCGGGAGTAGTATTTACGGGAGTTTTCGACAAGAAGTATTACACGAACATCACCCACACTGACATCCTTCTCCACATTCATCTTATCCTCAACATACTTAATCATAGCAAGGAAAACACGAGTATCGCCATTCCATACAAATACCCGGTCAATATGCTCGGTATTACCACCCTTATCATCAAAAAACTTCAGATCTGCATTGTTGTTTACAAGAAGTTGTACTGGCAGATGTGGCATTACATCATATATTTGTTTGCTCACTATTACAGGTAGCTGTTTATCGAGGCCGGCCATTATAATAACCATGTCGAAAGTGCGCTCCTGCAAAGTATTCAGTGCATCCTCACAGTTTGCCACACTTGTAATACGCGGCGATGTGAAGAGATTCAGTTGTAGATACTCTCCAATAATTTTATCAAAAAAACGTCCCTCCCTAACAATACTGTACGAGTCGTAATAGTTAGCAATAAGCAGCACCTCTTTAACTTTGAAAGACATCAGCTCTTGAAAAATATCCCGGTCATTTAATCTGCGGCGATATATTTTCGATAATTCAATTTTTTCTTCTGCCATTATTTTAAGTATCAGTTATCAGTACCTACGCAACTGTCACACAAATATATATTTTTTTACAACATTTCTATAAAACAGTGACGGGATGACTTCCCCAAAATAGAAGGAAAGACACCCCGTCACAAAATAAGTTCCTATTTTCTACTATTTCACTTCCCAAACATCACCTGAATAGAGAAGATCTTTAAGTGATTTCACAGAAGATTTATCCTGTACATCCTCTATCTGTTTCTCCATACACTGGTCATAGACAGGAGCCTCAACATCACGAATAACACCTAAAGCAACAGGGTATTCAGGATACTCCATATTTGCAAGTTTCATGTGCATACTGATATCCTCACACTTGGCATCATGAACTAAAATATCATTTTCGGTAATTCCATTCTCTCCTATGGTTACAGTTTTCAGATTCAATCCATCAAGAACAAAACCTTTGTTTCGCTCTTTGCCGAATATCATTGGCTCACCATGCTTCAATGTAATTGTACGATCCTCCTTATGCTCTCTATCGGTAATTGCATTATGCACCTTATCGTTGTAGATTACACAATTTTGCAACACCTCAACAATAGAAGTTCCCTTATGCTCAGCAGCAGCCTTAAACACCGCTACAGAGAGTTTCAGCTCCTTATCAATAGCTCTGGCAAAAAAGTGACCTCGCGCTCCAATACACAGCTCACCCGGACGGAACGGTGATTCGATTGTTCCGAAAGGAGAAGTTTTGGAGATAAAGCCCCGCTTAGATGTTGGTGAATACTGACCTTTTGTCAAACCATAAATCTGGTTATTGAAAAGTATTACATTGATATCAATATTACGACGAATAAGGTGGATAAAATGGTTTCCTCCAATAGCCAAAGCATCTCCGTCGCCGGTAATTTGCCATACATGAAGATCGGGATTAGCAATCTTTACTCCTGATGAAATGGCAGAAGCACGACCGTGAAGAGTATGAAAACCATAAGTATTCATATAGTACGGAAACCTAGAAGAACAACCAATACCGGAAATCACAGCAACATCATCCCTACAATACTCTAACTCCGCCATTACCTTTTGTACTGAATTTAATATAGCATGATCTCCACAACCCGCACACCAGCGCACTCCCTGGTCACTTTTAAAATCAGTAAACTTTAATTTACAAACGTGTGACATGATTTATTCCTCCAGTATTTTAATAAAATTTCCCTTCAATTCCTTAACTGTAAATGGTAATCCTTCCAACTTGTTGAGTTGCCTGAACGACATATGTTCAAAATTAGATCTCAGATAGTTTGCAAATTGACCCATGTTCAATTCACACACAATCTTTTTATCAAACTTATCAAGAATCTCAAGTGTATTCTTTGGTAGAGGATTAATGTAGTTGAAATGAGCAAGTGCAACACTATGCCCCTCATTAGTCAGCTCTTCATAAGCTGTATAAAGATGCCCGAATGTACCACCCCAACCCATAATCAGCAGGTCAGCATCTTCATTTCCTATAATTTCCAATTCAGGAATATAGTTAGCAATTTTCTCAATTTTAGCTTTTCTCACATCGCTCATCACCTGGTGGTTTTCAGGATCGTGAGACACGGCACCTGTGGCATAATCCTTCTCAAGACCGCCAATGCGGTGAGCAAAACCTGACATTCCTGGAGATGCCCACAAACGTGATAATTTCTCTGAATCACGCAGATAAGGAGTCCACTCATCTTTCATTGATTCATCAACAATGGGTGGTACAATTACCGGAAAGTCATCCATATCAGGAATTTTCCA
>JALVBA010000301.1 GCA_027010905.1 Marinilabiliaceae bacterium | reverse complement strand
CGAACGGTCTCTCCTGTTGACGTTTGATGAAGTTCATGAAGAACAATGTCTTTTTCTTTCTCTGATAAACTTTTAAATAAACGTAGGATTTCAATATGTGCATTCATCTTTACTATTTTTTTACTAAAATAACAAAATCATCCGTAAATTAGAATAGAGCCTCAAGAATTAAACAGCCAGTAGAGCTATATTCAACTGGTTAATAAAAAAACCTAATGTTCAAAAAGCTAGCAAAATAGAATCAACTAAAGGTTTAATGATTTATACATTTAATAGGCTCGCTGCTACATTTATAATACTAATATTTTAGCCCTTGATTCGCATTAGTTACTAATAACTATGTAGATCTAATTTTAAGCAAGGTTTGCGAATCCCATGAAAGCAAGAGCTAACAGACCGGCAACAATAAGGGCAATTGGTGTCCCTTTCATTCCTTTTGGTACATCGGCCAAATCAAGCTGCTCACGTATTCCGGCAAAGAGAACAAGTGCCAATCCAAAACCTATAGCAGTAGCAGTAGCAAATACCACTGATTCCATCAAGTTAAAGTCTTTCTGGATAGTCATGATGGCAACACCCAATATTGCACAGTTAGTGGTTATAAGAGGAAGAAAAACCCCAAGTGCCTGATAAAGCGGAGGGCTAACCTTTTTAAGTACTATCTCTACCAACTGAACTAATGCAGCAATAATAAGGATAAAAGTTATTGTTTGCAGAAACTGAACATTGAATGGTTCGAGGACAAGTTTCTGTACCATCCAGGTTACCAGCGTTGCTATTATCATAACAAAAGTAACCGCTCCGGTCATTCCAATTCCGGTTGATAATTTTTTCGATACTCCCAGAAAGGGGCATATTCCGAGGAACTGGCTTAATACAACATTATTTACAAATATTGCAGATATTATAATTAGTGCATATTCCATAATATTTATTTTTTAAGCTTTTTTCATTTTGTCAATTATAGCAATCATGTAACCAAGGGCAATAAATGCTCCCGGAGCAAGTACGAATACCAACATCCCATAGTCTTCAGGATAGATAGAGATATCAAACAGCTTACCGCTACCAAGCAGTTCGCGAACTGACCCTAATAAGGTAAGTGCCATGGCAAAACCCAGACCCATACCTAAGCCGTCAACGATGGAGGCGCCAACACTATTTTTCGAAGCAAAGGCTTCCGCTCTTCCCAGAACAATACAGTTGACGACAATAAGGGGAATAAACAGTCCTAATGAATCGTAAAGGGCAGGAACGTATGCCTGCATCAGCATCTCAACAATAGTTACAAAAGTGGCAATTACAACAATAAATGCAGGTATCCTTACCTTTTCAGGTATAACATCTTTTATTAATGATATTACCAGATTTGCCATCACAAGTACAAATGTGGTGGCCAGCCCCATACCTAAACCGTTAATTGCTGATGATGTTACTCCCAATGTGGGACACATCCCAAGCAAAAGCGTAAATACGGCGTTCTCCTTGAAAAAGCCTTTAGAGAAGTTTTTCCACTGATTCATTGTGCAGCTCCTTTCTCAATTTTATTTTTGTTATCCATAAATGTTTCATATCCTATTCTAACAGCATCCAGAAAAGCTCTCGAACTGATTGTTGCTGCTGTAATAGCATCAACATCACCACCGTCTTTCGATACTGTAAGTTTGCTGGTTCCCGGGTTCTTACCCAATACACTCTGATTTCCTTTGTCGGTCTTAAACCACAACCCCATCTTTGTTCCCAGACCCGGAGTCTCTTTATGCTCCAAAACCTGATAGTTAATAATTGTGCCATCGGGTTTAAATCCAACCATTAGCCTGACATCCCCACCAAAACCTTTGTTTGTCATAGTTTCAACAGCCACACCCACCAACTGGTTATCTTTTCTTGCAGGGAATATTTTAATTGGAAATCCCTCTTTAGATGTCAGCTCAACCACATCCTCTGCCGGATTATTGGTAAACTCAGCAACAACAAGCTTAATAGCCTTCTGTTGCTTTTTTGCCTTTGCTGCTGCAATAGGCTCTTTGGTCATTTTATATACAAAACCCAATGATGTACCTGAGATAGCTGTGATAATCAGCAGCGTCAGGAGCATGTTTTTGAGTGAAGAATCAATTGTTGCCATATTATTAATTGTTATATTTTTTGTTGTAAACCCACAGCCGTTCATTTGTTATTGGAACACACGGCCGTGTATTCTTACCACAAATGATTTATTTAACCTTTTCTCCAAATCTCTTTGGTTTAACATATCTGTCAATTAGAGGAACAAATGCATTCATTATAAGTATAGCAAATGACATACCTTCAGGATATGCTCCAAATACTCTGATGAGAATAGTGATAACACCAATACCAACACCAAATATTATCATCCCTTTATTTGTCATCGGTGATGTAACGTAGTCGGTGGCCATAAATATTGCTCCTAACAATGCACCACCTGTTAACAAGTGGAATGCCGGTCCGGCAAAAGCCTCCGGATTTGAATAACTAAGAATTCCTGCAAATATTGCCATTGTTCCTAATACGCTAACCGGTATATGCCAGGTTATTATTTTTCGAATAAGCATATATGCCAATCCTATTAATAGAGCAATTGCCGCAACTTCTCCTGATGAACCGCCCATCTTACCTACTAACATGTCAACAAAAGATGGTACCTGATTCATTAACTCCGACAGAGAAGTGCCGTTTGCCAAACCCTCTTTTACAATTCCCAATGGAGTAGCTCCTGTTGTTGCATCGAGATAGGCTGTTGTGTTTTGCATTGGTAGCGGCCATGAGGTCATCTGTACCGGAAATGATATCAGTAAAAATACACGACCGACAAGTGCTGGGTTAAACGGGTTATTTCCCAGTCCGCCAAATGACATCTTTCCAACTCCAATGGCTACTAAAGCCCCAATAATAATAATCCAGACTGGCAGGTTGGAGGGCATGTTGAATGCCAGAAGTAACCCTGTGATAACAGCCGACCCGTCAGTGATTGTTGAGGGTACTTTCAGAAGATACTTCTCAATCAGATACTCGAAAAGAACACTGGCAGCAATAGCAGTTACCGTAACTATCAGAGCTCCTAAACCGAATACCCATAACGAAACGGCTAAAGCCGGTATCAATGCAATAATCACCCCATACATGTTCTTCTTCACAGAGTCGCCACTGTGAACATGAGGAGATGGTGATATGGTTAACGTACTCATACTATTTTATTAATTAACGTTTTTACTTATTTCTTGACCTCATAATCTGCCCTACTGTACCTTTCGACAGGCGGATGTAATCGAGTAGAGGACGGTTTGACGGGCATGTGTAACTACATGAGCCACACTCGATGCAATCCATAACTCTCTCCTCCTCTGAGCGCTCCCAAATAGCTTTTTGCGAAAGTGTCATTAACAGATATGGCAATAATCCCATCGGGCATACTGAAACACATTTCGAACAACGAATACAGCTTTCTGTCTTTCCTCTTGTTGATAGTTCATCGGGCATTAACAAAATACCGGAGCTGCCTTTGGTAACCGGAACATCAGCTGAAGCTAACGCTTTACCCATCATGGGGCCTCCACCAATAACTTTACCTGTATTCTCAGGAATACCACCCGCTGCTTCAATCAAATCTTTAACAGGAGTTCCTACTCGAGTCATAAAATTGCCCGGGTTTTTAACTGACTTGCCTGTAACAGTTACAACTCTCTCGAAAAGAGGTTTGTTTTTTTGTATTGCCTCATAAACGGCAAAGGTAGTACCGACATTCTGCACCACAGCACCAACTTCAATTGGCAGTTTGCCCGATGGAACTTCACGTCCGATACAAGCATCGATAAGTTGCTTTTCACCTCCTTGCGGATATTGAACTTTCAGAGCCTGGATAGTTATTCCTTTGTACTGTTCAGCAAGTTTAGTCATGTGTTCAATAGCATCTTTCTTGTTATTCTCGATGCCAATGATTGCCTTATCAACCTTAAGAGCCTTCATCAGGATTTGCGTTCCCACAAGTATCTCTTCTCCTTTTTCCATCATTAGTTGATGGTCGGAAGTGAGGTAAGGTTCACATTCAACTCCATTCAGAATAAGTATATCGCATGTTTTACCAGGGGGTACAGAAAGTTTTACGTGAGACGGAAAAGTTGCTCCTCCCAACCCAACAATACCTGCTTCGCCGGTTTTCTTTACAATCTCCTCAGCTGATAGCGTAATCTCTCTGTTAAGAGATGTAGAGCGGTCGATTGACTCTTCCCACTCATCTCCGTCAACTTTAATGATTATTGACATCTGTTTGTATCCACTGGCATCTAACACCTTGTCGATTTTGAATACCTTGCCGGAAACGGGTGAATGGATGTTGGCTGAAACAAAACCTGACGATTTGGCTATAATCTGGCCGACTTTCACACTATCACCTCTCTCAACTACCGGAGTAGACGGTGCACCAATATGCTGTGCAATAGGAACTGATACCTGTGTGGGTATGGGCAGGACTTCAATCTTTTTACCAGCTGAGAACTTATTTTCTTCCGGGTGAATTCCTCCGAGCGAGAATGTTTTTAACACTGCTGAACCTCCTATTTTATTTTAATTCAAAAATTATTTTCGTGATATAACTATTTACTCTCCGGCTTGTCCTTTTTTTCGGGAGTGCTGTCATCTTTCTTTTCCACAACTCTATCCTTCTTAACCGATGTTTCTGCTTTTTCAACTTTTGCAGCCGGTTTAGGACTTTCTGCCTTTAGCTCTGTTGCAGGTTTAGGAGTAGGAGTTTTCACTGTACCCTCCTCAACTTTACCAACAAGCTTTTTTTCTACTGGTGGCTTTGGTTTACGAACCGGGAAATTGATTTCGTGAATTGCGTTTGTTGGACAAACGGTAACACACTTACGACACAATTTACACTTCTCGTAGTCGATGTAAGCAAGGTTGTTTTTAATAACGATTGCATCAAATGCACAAACCTTCTCGCACTTACCGCAACCGATACAGGCAACCGAACAGGCTTTCTTAGCCGGACCACCCTTATCCTCGTTAACACACGATACGAAAATCCGTCTGCTCTTTGGCCCTATGTTACGAAGCTGCATAATGTCTTTCGGACAAGCCTCTACACAAGCACCACAAGCAACACAGTTATCTTCTATTACAACAGGCAGGCCGGTTTTCTCGTTCATGTACATGGCATCGAAATTACAGGCATCCACGCACTCTCCGAGTCCGAGACATCCGTATGTACAGCCAGTCTCACCTCCGTAAAGAGTTGCTGCGATAGTACAGTTTTCTGCTCCATCGTAACTATTTGTACGCGGCCGGTTTTCGCATGAGCCATTACACCTTACAACAGCAACCATTGGAGCCGCTGTGCCTACCTCCTTGCCAACAATCTTAGCAGCTGCCTGCATTGTATCAGCACCACCAACCGGACAGTTAAGGTTTGTGATATCATCAGACTTTACTAGAGCCTCGGCAAAAGCTCTACATCCAGGAAAGCCACAACCTCCACAGTTTGCAGCAGGAAGAACCTCTTCTACCTGGTCTATTCGCGGGTCTTCAAAAACTTTGAATTTTTGAGCCACAAAATATAAAATGATGGCAGCTAATGCCCCTAAGGCACTTAGTGTGATTATGGTAATCAGAACAACATTCATAATCAGTTGATTTGATGTTTAATTGTAAATGTAAATGTTTTTTGAAGCTTATCTTTTAAATAATGAATAACAGTGAAATAAGGTACAAGTACTCCCAGAGAGAGTGCCGCAGCCAAAGGTTCGTTACCAGTTATTTTTATTGTAATAAAAAGTGTTGCAAGAATTAATACTATTGGGAAAATATAAGCAAGAGTAACGGCAAGCGGTGCCAAATTCTTTTTCCCCAGCAGCAAAACTCTTTGTCCAATAGAGAGGTCTGGTTGAGATTCGTAAACATCAATCAATTTATCCTCCATGTCGGATGCATTACAGGCATCTTTAGCATGACATGCAGCACATGCTGAAACGCTTATAATCCTTACCCTTACCCGGTTTGGTGAAATCTCCTCTATTATCCCCTGATGTTCTACGTATTCAAAGTCAGACATAACTATTTTGTCAATAATGCGACAAAAGTAATTAATCTAATTTCATATATTAACACCTCTGTTTTATTTTGACACATTCTAAATAAAAATAGTTCTAATTTACATATCTAAATATCTATATGATAGGATAATTAATGTATGAC
>JALVBA010000300.1 GCA_027010905.1 Marinilabiliaceae bacterium | reverse complement strand
AATGAAGAACTTCTTTCTGTACTAATAGGCTCAGGCATAAAAGGCAAAGATGTCCGTAAACTCTCTCGTGAGATTGTTGCTCTGTTAGATGACTCTTTTGCAGATTTATCTTTAGAAAAACTTTTAAAAATTCATGGTTTAGGTGTGGCTAAAGCTTCGCAAATTATCGCCTCGTTAGAACTTGCAAAACGCTACACTTCACAGTCAAATCGTAAAATAACCTCTGCTCAAGATGTCTATGATGAGTTAAAAGCCTTTTCAACCAAACAGCAAGAGTATTTTTTGGTCATTACCCTTGATGGTGCATCACACATTATTAACACACGAACTGTTTTTATAGGTACTCTTAACCAAAGTTTAGTCCACCCAAGAGAGGTGTTTGCAGATGCCATTGCTGACCGTTCAGCAGGAATTATTATTGCTCACAATCACCCAAGTGGTACATTAAGTGCTAGTAGGGCAGATATTGCTATTACCAATCGACTCGAAGAGGTCTCTAAATTGGTAGGTATTGAACTGCTTGACCATGTTATTTTGGCTAAAGATGGGTTTTACAGTTTTGCTGATGAGGGGTTGTTGTGAGATGCTCAAACCTACGCTATAATACACAATTAAAAAATAAGGCAATATCTATATGGGTGAAAATGAGAAAAAACAGCTAGAGCAACAACTATGGAACATCGCAAATACCTTGCGTGGCAAGATGGATGCAGATGAGTTTCGAGACTATATTTTGGGGTTTATTTTTTACAAATACCTTTCAGAAAAGATGCAAGACCATGCTGACTATATTTTAGAAGAGGACACCTTAGAACACCCACAACATAAGGGGAAACATTTTGAAGCCATTGTTGCCAACCCTCCTTTTTCGGCTCATTGGTCGGCAAACCCTCTACACCTAAGTGATGACAGATTCTCACAATATGGAAAACTAGCCCCAAAAACCAAAGCAGATTTTGCATTTGTGCAACACATGATACACCATTTGGACGACAACGGAACTATGGCTGTGGTTATGCCCCATGGGGTGCTTTTTCGTGGTGCGTCTGAGGGGCATATTCGCCGTTATCTGATAGAGGAGCGAAACTATTTGGACGTTGTCATTGGGCTTCCTGGAAACATCTTTTATGGTATGAGCATTCCTACATGTATCTTGGTCTTTAAGAAGTGTCGAGAAGATAACGACTGGGTACTCTTTATAGATGCCTCTGCTCATTTTGAGAAGGTGAAAAATCAAAACCATTTGAGAGATGAAGATATAGAGAAGATTGTAAACACCTACAAAGAGCGAAAAGCAGAGGAGAAGTACAGTCACTTAGCAACGCTTGAAAAGATAGCCGAAAATGATTATAATCTAAATATTCCACGCTATGTTGATACGTTTGAAGAGGAGGAGGCTGTGGATTTGGCTGAGGTTTCTAAGACTTTGAAAGAGTTGGAGATTGAGATGAAAGAGACAGATAAAACCATAGCTGGGTTTTGTGATGAGTTAGGAATTGATTCGCCATGTTAAAGCTTTTCAGACAAAAATATCTGAATCGGCGTAGGTCGGGTTGCCCTCATCCCGACATGAACATGCATAAATTAAAAATTTGAAATAACAAAATAAAATTGGCAAATATTCATTGAACGATAAAATATTTATTTATGCCGATTGGTGTCGGGA
>JALVBA010000299.1 GCA_027010905.1 Marinilabiliaceae bacterium | reverse complement strand
CTGATTTGCAGTCACCCACAACACCATTGCCAATCGCTAACGTTTCCTATCAACTCGGCACGTACGAGGACTTGCACCTCGCCAGCCTATTACCATGCCCGACATACTAATCCTTCCTTTTTTGCCTTGATGCAAAAAAGGAACAAAAAAAATCAAGGCTTATTTCTGATAGCACTTTCCGTATGATTAAAGATTAAGTTCGTTTGGGTGATCTCCTCATATCTTCGGAGCTTCCCAATCTCCCTAAATCTTCAATCACACTCCAAGTACAATCAGAAAGAGGCCGCAAAAAATACAATTGTCTATTTACATTCAAAATCTTTAATATTGCTTTTCACCCACTACAAACGATAAAGATTCTCATTTTTTATTTATTACTATCTCTCCTCGTACTGTCTGTTGTAATATTTCTCGTAAGTACCGTCAATAACATTTTTCATCCATTTCTCATTTTCAAGATACCAGTCAATAGTTTTTTCAATACCCTCCTCAAACTGCAATGATGGCTTCCAGTCAAGCTCATTCATCAATTTTGAAGAGTCGATAGCATATCGTCTGTCGTGTCCGGCGCGATCTTTCACAAAAGTGATTAATGACTCTGAAGCTCCCGCTTCACGATTAAGTTTCCTGTCCATAACCCTACACATCACACGTATCAGGTCTATATTAGTCCACTCATTAATGCCCCCGATATTGTAGGTGTCACCATGTTTTCCCTCATTAAAAATAACATCAATAGCTCTGGCATGATCAACAACATAGAGCCAGTCGCGAATATTATCCCCTTTACCGTAGACCGGAATCGGTTTCATGTTTTTTATATTATTAATCACCAACGGAATTAACTTCTCCGGAAACTGATTGGGGCCATAATTATTGGAGCAGTTAGATATTACAACAGGCATCCCATAGGTATGGAAATATGCTCTGACAAGATGGTCGGAACTCGCCTTGGATGCTGAGTAGGGGCTACGTGGGTCGTAAGATGTGTCTTCAGTAAACAGACCTGTTTCACCAAGCGATCCGTAAACCTCATCGGTAGAGATGTGGTAGAAGAGCTTGTTCTCATACTCACCATTCCAATGGTTACGGGCAGCATTAAGCAGGTTAACTGTTCCTACAATATTTGTTTTAATAAAAGAGAGCGGGTCGGTAATAGAGCGATCGACATGAGACTCGGCAGCAAGATGAATAACACCATCAAAATCATACTTTTTAAAAAGGTCGTTAATATACTCCTCATCGGTAATATCCCCCTTCTCAAACTTGTAGTTGGGAAGATTGTCAATATCCGCCAGATTCTCGAGATTACCGGCATAAGTGAGAGCATCAAGATTTATCACCTCAACCTCAGGGTACTTATTCACAAACAGCCTCACAACATGAGACCCAATAAAACCGGCTCCTCCGGAAATCAATACTCTTTTTGAATTCATCAGAAACAATTTCAAAAGTTACCACTAAAACATTTCAAAAATAGATAGCACTAAAGTAATAAAGCTAAATGCATTTTACTAATATCATGCAAATTAACTTAATATTTTATTAAGTAGGGTTTGCTGAAAAAGGCTCTAATACCAATTTAATTTCATAATACGCTATATTTTTTATATTTTTGTCACATGGGAAAAGTATTTGAAATTACGATAAAAGAGAGTTTGTCATTTTTAA
>JALVBA010000298.1 GCA_027010905.1 Marinilabiliaceae bacterium | reverse complement strand
ATCATGACTGTTATTCTTTTGCAATTATAATTTCAGAGAACGTAAATATCTCTTCTGTAACTAATATGGTATTACTGCAAACTTAGTGGGCAACAAACTAAAATATGTGTTAGTTATTTGTTGATACGCTTATTTGCTTATGTCTCAATATACTGATACAGCATTATAATCAGATAAACAAATCAACAAATAATCATATAAATTTACGCCAAAAAATTTAACATCGTTAAGTTCCCGCTAAAATGAGTAGTAGAACCATATTTATAAATGTCGGTTCAACATGACAAATTTAAGTCATTTGCATCAATTTCAACCTGCACAGAACATATTTTGTTAGAAAAAGTGTTTGCAGTTATGTTTGTTTCATTAATTCCTGCATCTGTTCAATCACCCTATCTCCCAGACTGCTTTTTTTCCTGATATGAGCCTCAATCTCCTGAACCATCTCATTATCTTTAAGTTCACCCCTCACACTTTTAAAATCACTCACCTGCGCATCTTCATCTCCGTCAACACCAAAGCCGGTCATCACATCCGAAGAGAACTCCCTTTTTGCATCCTCGTAGAGATAACTATCAATTCCCAGAACACTCTCTTTCCACTTCTTCACAATGGCAATAACATCTTCAGGAGTAAAGTCGACGAACTTCTTACCATAAAACTTCTCCAGCTCATCATAAACCCACGTCCATTCGTAATTATAGTAGTTTGTGTGTATCGAGTTTAAAACAGCCTCAACCTCCTCCATCGTTGATAGATTCCCTGTTTCGATATCTGAAAGAAGTTTATCAACAACCTCTGCAGGACAAATTAACCCCGACAAGTCAATCCACTTTCCACTCCCTGCCTTTGACTCTTTACTAAGTCCATCAGACAGAGACTTGCTCCCAATAATAGTCTCATTGTTGAGATTTGTTATTATTGAATTACCCATAAATTTCCAGATAGCCATCTCATAAAGCTTAATGCCTCTCTCAAGGGCACTTCTCCTTATTTTCATCTCCTGATACGAATACTCCTCAGGTGTTTTACCCGATATTTTTTTGAATATTTATAAGTATCTCACGCCCGGTAATCATCTTATGCACAGGATATGGGCTGAGAGATGGTCGTATACCGGAATGGCTCTTCCTCCCTCTTCATTTATTACATTGATGACAGTGCCGTTTCCAAAACTTGTTTCACCATCAACAGCTAGGGTTGTGATATTATGGATAATCGACTCTTTTTCGATATGATAATTCGCAATATCTCCACGTACATTGTGAATTAATACATTGTCCTCGATAGTGCAATTGTGCAACCAAGCATTGTATATTCCCGTTTTAAAAGTGATACCTCCAAAGAGTATCACCGACTTTGTAAACTTCCCAATTTTTATATTACCACTGAATTT
This sequence comes from Marinilabiliaceae bacterium, assembly GCA_027010905.1. Lineage (GTDB taxonomy): Bacteria > Bacteroidota > Bacteroidia > Bacteroidales > Marinilabiliaceae > JAADEM01. Next base: position 282 of record JALVBA010000298.1, on the reverse strand, counting down.
TACATTCTCAATATTGTCAGGAAGAAAGTGGTTTTCCACTGTTATTAAACCCCAGTCATCGGCTGAGCATCCCTGCATGGTTAGAATGCCAATTTCATAGTCTGTTAAATTTCTGTACATAGCAGTATGTGTAAAAGTTCAGGTCAAATATGTGGAATTAACCCGAATAATTCATTAAAAGGTTGTAAAAATGGGTGTAAAGTGTTATATTTGAAATAGATACAAATCAAAACAACACTTTTAATTACACCCAAAAATGAGCAATAAAGATACAGTTTTTTA
>JALVBA010000297.1 GCA_027010905.1 Marinilabiliaceae bacterium | reverse complement strand
ACTGTACGGGCTGATTGGTCCTGACGGTGCAGGGAAGACATCTCTGTTCAGGATACTTACATCGCTGCTTAAACCAACCGAAGGAACAGCTTCATTAAAAGGGTTCGATACTGTTAAAGATTACAAGGAGATTCGTAAAATTGTTGGTTACATGCCTGAACGATTCTCCCTTTACATGGATCTGACGGTTGAGGAGAACCTTGACTTTTTTGCCTCAGTGTTTAATACAACTGTAAAAGAGAACTATCACATGATAGAGGATATTTACAAGATGCTTGAGCCTTTTAAACACAGACGTGCAGGTGACCTGTCGGGTGGTATGAAACAGAAACTGGCACTCTCATGTGCTCTGATTCACAAACCTGACATCCTGCTGCTCGATGAACCTACCACGGGCGTTGACCCTGTTTCGCGAAAGGACTTTTGGGATATGCTAAAAAAGCTTCAAAGGTCAGGTTTAACAACTCTTGTTTCAACTCCTTTTATGGACGATGCAGAGTTATGCGACGAGGTTGCTCTCATTCAGGACGGGCATATCTTATCTATCGATACCCCTACAAACATTGCACAAAAGTTTCCACACAAGTTGTGGAGGGTAGTTTCAAAAAACAACTACCGAACACTAAAAGAGCTTGACAAATTCGAACATAAAATATCAGCATTCTCATTTGGTAACTCTATTCACCTTGCCACTAATGATGACATTAGAGAAGAGACAATTAAAGAGTATCTGAAAAGTAACGGTGTTAATGTTATCAGCCTAGAGGCAATATCAGCAAAAATAGAGGATGTATTTATGGAACTTATGAAATAGAAACAGAGAGCTAAATGATTAATAATAACAAAGTAATAACTGCAACAGACCTGACAAAGAAATTCGGCAGATTCACAGCTGTTAACAACATCACGTTTGATGTGAACAGAGGTGAGATATTCGGGTTTCTGGGTGCTAACGGTGCGGGTAAAACCACAGCCATAAAGATGCTTACCGGCATTCTATCTTCGTCATCGGGCGAAGCCTATGTGGCAGGTTACAACATCAACAGGGAGCGTAACCAACTTAAGAAACATATCGGTTATATGAGTCAGAAATTCTCTCTGTACGAAGACCTGACTCTCAAAGAGAATATAAAATTTTACGGTGGCATTTACGGACTCGACAAAAAGGAGATAGTAAGAAAGACAGGTGAGATGATAGAGCGGCTGGGGCTTCATGAGATTGAAGATACAATGATAATAGATGTACCACTTGGGTGGAAACAGAAGATAGCCTTCTCTGTAGCTACTCTGCATACCCCTCAGATTGTATTTCTTGATGAGCCCACAAGCGGCGTTGATCCCATCACACGCCGCCAGTTCTGGAATCTGATATACGAAGCAGCGGAGAATGGCATTACAGTGTTTGTTACAACACACTACATGGATGAAGCCGAGTATTGCGATCGCATATCTATGATGGTGGAGGGAAAAATAGAGGCAATGGGAAGTCTCTCTGAACTACTCACAACGTATAACGCGAAAGATATGGATGAAGTATTTATAAAACTGGCAAGATAAATTTAAGAAATTAAGAAATTAACCACATAAGAAACATAAGTTACACATAAGTTTTTCTTATTTGCCCTTATGTGCCTTATCTGGTTTGAAAGAAACTAATGCTACGAAAATTACAAAAGTATATTTA
>JALVBA010000296.1 GCA_027010905.1 Marinilabiliaceae bacterium | reverse complement strand
ATGAAGAACAATGTCTTTTTCTTTCTCTGATAAACTTTTAAATAAACGTAGGATTTCAATATGTGCATTCATCTTTACTATTTTTTTACTAAGATAACAAAATCATCCGTAAATTAGAATAGAGCCAAAAGTATCAATGTATTAAATCGGCCTCTTTACAGTAGTGCTTGGAATGCTTTTGAAAATTTAGGGAGATTGAGAAGCTCCGAGGAACGAGGAGACCCCTCAACCGAACTTAATTTTCAAAAGCATGGAGAGTGCTATTGTAAATAAGCCTTGACTTTTTTGTTTCGTTGGCGCCTGTCCCGCATAGCGGGGTGTTAAGACAAAAATGAAAGGTGTATCAAAAAGGTAGGCGAACTTTAGTTAAAAGCCGGTGTTTGAAAAATAGAGGACTTTTTCACGTTCGACTACTTAAAATGTTTGATGACATCTTCAAGGGATACACGATTCTAAATTATTATCTCCCCCTTAAAAACAAATTGGGCAGGACCTGTAAGCCAAATGTTGCTTGGGTGCATCTTACCATCCATATTGAACTCTACTTGTAACTCGCCTCCCGGCACTTGCACATTAAACTTTTCGCCAAACCCCTGCTTAATTGCTGTGGAGATTGCGGAAGCAACGGCTCCCGTTCCACAAGAGAGTGTCTCGTTCTCAACTCCTCGTTCGTAGGTACGCATCTTTATTGATGACTCATCGATTTGTTGAACAAAGTTTACATTCGTGCCACCAATATCTTCAAACTCTTTTGAATACCTTACCCTACTACCCTCTTTTACTACATCAATGCGGCTATTATCTTCAACGAAGGTTACGTAGTGTGGCGACCCGGTATCTAAAAATAGATATTGAAATTTAGTAACTATCTCATCAACTTCCGTCATCTTCAGCGAAACGGCCTCTTTGCTGTACTTCGCTTCATGAACACCGTCAATTGCCATGAACTCAAACTTCTCAGAACTCTTAACCGCTCCGGTGTGAACCGCAAATGCCGCAATGCATCGTCCACCATTACCACACATTGTTGCCTCTTTACCATCACGGTTAAAATATCTCATTGTGAAAGCAAGCTTGTCATTCTCTTCGAGTAACATTAAGCCATCAGCACCAATACCAAACCTTCGGTCACATAAAAAGCTGACAACTTGGTGGTTGTTACTGTCAAATTGGCCATTCCGGTTGTCGATTATTATAAAATCATTTCCGGTACCCTGATATTTATAAAAAATTATGTTCATGGTTGACTATCTGTGTGTTTGATAAATGTTATCTGTCTTGCTCTTGCAAAGATATAAATTTATGAATTATCAAAACTCATTAAGGAACGTTAAGTTCAGGTTAAAACTGTTGCGGCACACGATTTGAGAGAGATATTATTGTAATTTTAAATTGAATTATAAAATTTACAGTTATGAATACTAAAAAAATTATTTACACAGTTTCTGTTGCACTGTTTAGTGCAATGGTTGGAGTTTTTGCATATTCCTTAATTTTCAAGCCGGAACCCCAAATCGTGACGATTCAAAAAAGTGAGGTTCCGGCAAAATTTGCATCCTATTCGGCGCAACAACAGGGGGTGGTTGATTTAACCGGTGCTGCTGAACACTCTGTTTCGGCAGTTGTGCATGTAATGGTTAAATCGCATCAGAACTCCTACTACAGCAATCCTCTGCTCGAATATTTCTTT
>JALVBA010000295.1 GCA_027010905.1 Marinilabiliaceae bacterium | reverse complement strand
CTTTTAAATGTTATAAGAATGAATTTTGTCACTGTTTTTGGATGATAATATTTTCTTTCAGTGAAATTGCTATTTTGTGACTATAATAAAACGAATTAAACAAACTAAATCGATATGCTCCGTTTGTGGGATATCAGATGTATGATTTTCGATATCTGATGTTAGATGTTTTGATGTTCGATTCTCGATTCTCGTACTTGATACCCTATATTTATTGACCGAAACCTGAAACCCGAAACAAGAAATCTTTTAACTAGTATTCAGTAAGCACTACTTAAAACCCGAATCCCCCTATTCCTATGGTGCAGTACGTTTTAATGAATTGCTGATTGAAACTCCTATAAGATGGTCGTAGTAATCTCCTATTTGTTTGTAGTATACAAGTATCCTGTAGTCGTTTTCAGATTGACTAAAACTTCCCTCTAACGTCTTAAGGCTCGTTTTTGATTCTCCATACTTCTTAAATGCATATTGATAGTTATAGAATCCCTGTTTTAATAACAGTGTTAGCTCATAACTCATATTCTCTACATTGTATATCATCTTGTTTGACTCATTAAGCTTCCAGTCTGACAATCCTCCCAAAACATACACATCGCCATCGTTGAAGGGCTCTCTGCGTGGCAGACTGAAATGTACATACACATAATCGGCCTCTATATCCGCATCGTCGTACTCCCTGACTTTAATGTAATATTTTCCATTCAAATCTTTCTTATAAAAATATGATTTGTTAAACCGAGGACTGGAGGGGAATAGCTCAATATGAAAGTATGGGTCATGAAAATTTATTGCCTCTACATATTCGGGAGCAAACCTGATACTTCTGATATCGAGCCATCGAAACTCGTTGCCACCTTCAAAAACATTCTCTCTGTTATAGTCGTATACCAGCTCTCCGGCTCTTATAAAAACAGGTTTCAGGTCTTTAACCTGATTGTCAAGTCTGCCATTTTGCATTATTTTCACTTTGATTTCATCTGACGGGTTGTCAATAATAAAGCGAGGGTGAAAAATGCTGAAATCAACCTCCTGCATCTCTTTGTAACGAGACGATGTTGTTGAGTATTTTATTCGAGGCTCAATTTGTACTAAAGGCTCATATACCATAAATGGCCAGCTTAAAATGGGATTGTCTTTATCGTTATCTTCGTAAACCTTAACAAGGTAGTTCCCTGATTTTAATATTTGAAAGTCCTGATTTGGAAAAACCAATTTGTAATGAGTATATATATGTGTAGTATTGAATGAAAACTGATAGTCGTTAAGTGGGTTTTGTGCAAATCCTGTCATGTATTCTGTCTCCAGAAGGTCTGACAGATTCCAGTTGTGATCGCAGTGAACAATAGTATAATTGTAATTTTTTGTGTCTTCACCCAAATCATCAAAACTTAATACTAACTGATCGTCACTATTTAATTGAATGATAGGAAAGCTCATTTTCCATCCAAGTTTATATAACTGAACGGTTTTTATTGATGATTTTTTAAAGTAACTATTTTCATTCTGTCCCGATACAAAAAAGATGGTTACAAATAAAAAAAACAGAAAGGAGAAAAAAATCTTCAAAAAAGTAGAACGAGCTTCTCCCCTTGAAAAGGTAATGATTTTGAGTTGTTTACTCATGGCTTAATGTAAATTTATCTATTTCGATATAATAGTATGATTAAATTTCATACAATAAAGTCATAAATTTATTTATTTTTGTGAAGAAACACTACAAAAATTGTTTTTCAATTATGTCAGAGGTTATAAAAATTAAGAGAGGACTTGACATTCCGTTACTGGGAAGTGTTGATTCTCAATACGGGAAGGCTGATCTCCCGGAGCTTTTTGCTATAAAACCAATAGATTTTCATGGCTTGATTCCTAAGATGGAGAGAAAGGTAGGAGAAAAAGTTAAAGCCGGCACAATTTTATTTCATGATAAAAACCGGCCGGAAGTTAAGTTTGTCTCTCCTGTTAGTGGAGAATTGGTGGCAGTAAACAGGGGCGAACGCCGAAAGATCTTGGAGATTGTTGTCAAATCAGACGGGGCAAATGAGAAAAAGAATTTAGGGAAGGCCGATCTGTCAAAGACATCCAAAGAAGAGATTGTTGAGAAGATGCTTAACTCAGGTGTTTGGCCATCTGTTCGCCAACGTCCTTATGATATCATAGCAAATCCAGCCGATACACCCAAAGCTTTTTTTATCTCAGGTTTTGACAGTGCACCCTTAGCACCCGACTATGATTTCATACTTACCGGTCAGGAAAAGGAATTTCAGACAGGTATCGATGTACTAAGGAAGCTGAGTGATGACAATGTTCATATTGGTATAAGTGCTGAAAGTGCTTCGAAGGTTTACAAAGAGACCAATGGAGTTACTCTTCATAGTTTTGCCGGGAAACATCCGGCAGGCAATGTTGGAATTCAGATACACCATGTGCAGCCCATTTGTAAAGGTGATGTAGTATGGGTTACCCAGCCTCAGGATGTAGTTACAATAGGCAAACTGTTTGCCGATGGAGTTTATGATGCCTCAAGGGTTGTAGCTCTGTCAGGTTCAATGGTTGAAAAGAGTGCATATTTTAAAACAAAGCTGGGTGCTTCTATAGCCCCACTGGTTAAAAATAATTTGAAGCAGGATAATGTAAGGTACATTAGTGGTAACGTACTTACCGGAACACGTATTGAATCTGATGGATATTTGGGCTATTACCACTCACAGGTTACTGTTATACCGGAGGGTAATTACCATGAGTTTATGGGATGGGCTTTGCCGGGCTTTGGTAAATATAGCGTGTCAAGAACATTCTTCTCGTGGTTCTGTAAAAAGAAGAAATACGATCTTGATAGTAATATGCATGGTGGCAAGAGGGCATTTGTTGTGTCGGGTCAATACGAGAAGGTATTACCAATGGATATACTTCCCGAATTTCTGTTTAAAGCAATTATCACTGAAGATATTGATAAGATGGAGCAGTTGGGTATTTATGAAATTGCCGAGGAGGATGTTGCCCTTTGTGAGTTTGTATGTACGTCAAAAATAAATCTTCAAAATATCGTTCGCGAAGGGCTCGATTTGATGATTAAAGAGGTAGGATAAAGAATAGGTAGCAAGGCAAAAGACAAAAAATGAATGTAAAAATATATTAATTACTCTTTTTCTCCTCCCCTTGGGGGAGGTTGGGAGGGGCTCTTAAAACATAAAACATTGAAAGCATTAAGAAATTACTTAGATAAGATTAAGCCCAATTTTGAGGAAGGAGGCAAGTTTGAAAAGCTGCATTCGACCTTTGAGGCATTTGAAACACTTCTTTTTGTTCCTGATACTACCACTAAAGGTGGTACTCATGTGAAGGATGTTGTTGATCTGAAAAGAACAATGGCTGTTGTAGTGATGGCTGTTATGCCCGCTCTGCTGTTTGGAATGTGGAATGTGGGGTATCAGCATTTTCTCTCTGTTGGTCAGGAGATGTCATTTTGGCCAACTTTCTGGTACGGATTCCTAAGGGTTTTTCCTATCGTGATAGTTTCGTACGTTACGGGATTAGGAATTGAATTTGGATTTGCCCAGTGGAGAGGTCATGAAGTTAATGAAGGATTTTTGGTTACCGGAATGCTTATTCCACTCATTGTCCCTGTTGACACTCCTCTGTGGATGATTGTTGTTGCTGTGGCTTTTTCGGTGGTTATAGGCAAAGAGGTGTTTGGCGGTACCGGAATGAATATCTGGAACCCGGCTCTTTTAACTAGAGCATTCCTGTTTTTTGCCTATCCCTCAAAAATGTCGGGTGATACCGTTTGGATTTCAGGACTTTCGAAAGGTGAAGGTGTTGTTGATGGATTTTCAGGTGCTACACCGCTTGGTCAGGCCATAACAGGGCATATTGATGTTTCACTTTGGGATAGCTTTATCGGTATAATTCCAGGTTCAATTGGAGAGACATCAACCGTAGCAATTCTTATTGGTGCTGCAATTCTTCTTTATACCGGTATAGCAAATTGGAAAATAATGGTCTCAGTCTTTGTTGGAGGATATCTTATGGCTGTTGTTTTTCATGCTATTGGTGCTAGCTATCTGATGCATATTGAACCGATAATGCAGTTGTGTTTGGGAGGATTTGCGTTTGGAGCTGTATTTATGGCTACTGACCCTGTATCAGCAACCCGTACCGAGAAAGGTAAATGGATATATGGATTCCTGATAGGTGTATTTGCAATTTTAATAAGGGTGTTTAACCCAGCCTATCCTGAGGGAATGATGCTTGCAATATTGTTAATGAACACATTTGCTCCGTTGATTGATCACTTTGTTGTTCAGGGTAATATTAAACGACGTTTAAAAAGAGCTAAAATGGTTTCGTGAGGAGTTGAGAACCTTTCAAAAGATAGACAAATAGTCAGTAGTTACTCAATTACTCAAATTATCAGTTAATCAACAAATAAATAACTTGACAAACTAATAAAATGGATAGACAAGGAAATACATACACATTTTTATACGCATCGGTTTTGGTGGTGGTGGTTGCCGCACTGCTGGCCTTTGTGTCGCAATCACTAAAACCGATTCAGGATAAGAATGTTGAGGTGGCAAAAAAGATTGATATCTTGAAATCTGTAAAGATTGAGAGTACCTCTAAAGATGCCGTTAAAAAATATGACCAGTATATTGGTGATAACAGTTTTATTATCGATTACAATGGTGATAAAGTTGATGGTGATGCCTTTATTGTAAATATGGAAAAAGAGGTTAAGAAGAGTTTTAAAGATCGCGAGTATCCTGTTTATATCTCTACTATCAATGGTGAGAAAAAAATTATTGTTCAGGTGAGAGGAAAGGGATTGTGGGGACCTATATGGGGATATATATCTCTTGATAGTGATAAGAAAACGATATTTGGTGCAACCTTCGGTCATAAAGGCGAAACTCCGGGGCTGGGTGCAGAGATAGATAAGACGGCATTTCAAGCTCCTTTTACAGGAAAGATCATTTTTGATAAAGATGGGAAGTTTACCTCTATTCAGGTGAATAAGAATGTAGATACATCAAAAGATCCACACGCTGTAGACGCAATATCAGGCGGTACTATTACCAGTAAGGGAGTAGAAGCGATGTTGAAAGATTGTCTGGGTGGATATAAGAATTTTTTGAAAAAATAAAACTTAATTACGATGAGTGTAGATTATGAACCTCTGTTTTCAGCGAAGAATCTGAAACTGATTACAACACCTTTAGGATCACAAAACCCAATTACCATTCAGGTATTGGGTATCTGTTCAGCACTGGCTGTCACGGCCAAACTGGAGCCGGCAATTGTAATGTCAATCTCAGTGATGTTTGTTTTGGTGTTTTCCAATTTTATAATTTCTCTTTTACGAAATTCTATCCCCTCACGAATACGAATTATTGTTCAGCTGGTTATTGTTGCTGCACTGGTAATTCTAGTAGACCAGATCCTAAAGGCTTTTGCCTACGAAGTTAGTCTTCAGCTCTCGGTTTTTGTAGGTCTGATTATTACCAACTGTATTATTATGGGTCGCCTCGAAGCTTTTGCTCTTGGTAATAAGCCATGGCAGTCGGTACTCGATGGTATTGGCAACGGTGCCGGATATGGTGTGATACTAATTATTATTGCATTTTTCAGAGAGTTGCTTGGTTCAGGAACGCTTACGCTTCCGGGCCTGGGAACACTCCATATTATACCTCAGATGTTTTACGACTGGGGATATCAAAATAACGGATTCATAATTCTACCTCCAATGGCTCTTATTGTTGTGGGTATTATTATATGGGTTCAGCGTGCAAGAAATGAAGAACTTATTGAAACAAAATAACTGTTAACCTGAATTATTTTAGATATGGATTTAGTAAATATATTTGTTAAGTCAATTTTTATTGACAACATGGTTTTCGCATACTTTCTGGGTATGTGTTCATTCCTTGCTGTATCGAAAACAGTGAAAACATCTTTCGGACTGGGAATTGCAGTGGTTTTTGTACTGGGAATAACTGTTCCGGTAGATTTCCTGCTTTATAAATATGTCCTCTCCGAAGGTGCTCTTTCGTGGCTGGGAAAGGGATTTGAAGGAGTTGATTTAAGCTTCCTCAGTTTTATCATGTTTATTGCGGTTATTGCATCTATGGTACAATTGGTTGAGATGATTGTTGAAAAATTTGCTCCGGCACTCTATTCACAACTTGGCATATTTCTTCCGTTGATTGCTGTTAACTGTGCCATCTTAGGAGGATCACTGTTTATGCAGGAGAGAGGTTACGAAACATTAGCTGAAGCTACTGTTTTCGGCTTAGGCTCGGGTATAGGCTGGTTGTTGGCAATTGTAGGAATAGCCGCTATTCGTGAGAAACTTCGTTACTCTAATGTTCCGGCTCCACTGCGTGGATTGGGGATAACTTTTATTGTAACCGGTTTGATGGGGATTGCGTTCATGAGCTTTATGGGTATTAAATTATAAGAAAGATATAAAGAGTTTAATAATGGTTTTATTAGCTAGTCAGAGTACTGTTATTGCAGTTAGTGTTATTGTTTTTTTATTGGTAACACTATTATTAGTGTCTATATTATTGTATGCTAAAAATAAGCTTACCCCGTCAGGAGATGTTACAATTGACGTTAACGATGGTGAGAAAGAGCTTGTTGTTGAGGCCGGCGAAACGCTTCTTTCAACTTTAGGTGCCAATAAGATATTTCTTCCATCAGCATGTGGAGGTGGAGGTACTTGTGGTATGTGTGGATGTCAGGTTCACGATGGAGCAGGTACAATTCTTCCTACCGAAACAGGGTTCTTTACCCGTAAAGAGCAAGCCCAGGATTGGCGCTTAGCTTGTCAGGTAAAGGTGAAGGAGGATCTTAAGATGGAGATTCCGGAAGAGATTCTGGGTATCAAAAAGTGGGATTGTGAAGTGGTGTCGAACGATAATGTGGCTACATTTATTAAAGAGTTTGTTGTTAAGCTTCCCGAAGGAGAGGCTCTCAAATTCCGTTCAGGTGGATATATTCAGATTGATGTTCCTAAGATTGATGTTGACTTTAAAGATATCGACGTTGAGGAGCAGTATCGTGATGATTGGAATAAGATGGGAATCTTTGGTCTTAAAATGAAGAATCATGAGCCTACATACCGTGCCTATTCAATGGCTAACCATCCTGCCGAAGGAAATATTGTAATGCTTAATATTCGTATTGCTACTCCCCCATGGGATAGAGATGCAGGTAAGTTTCAGAATATTAATCCGGGTATCTGCTCATCATATATCTTCTCCCGCAAACCGGGCGATAAGGTTACAATATCAGGACCTTATGGCGAGTTCTTCATAAAAGATACTAATCGCGAAATGATGTTTATTGGTGGAGGTGCAGGAATGGCTCCAATGCGTTCTCACCTGTTCCATCTGTTTCATACCGAAAAGACACAAAGAAAAGCAACTTTCTGGTATGGTGCTCGCTCCAAAAAAGAGATATTCTACGAAGAGCACTTTAGAGATATTGAAAATAAATTTGATAACTTTAAGTTTACTATTGCTCTAAGTGAACCGTTCCCCGAAGATAACTGGAAAGGTAATGTTGGTTTTATTCATCAGGTTATCTACGATAACTACCTAAGCAAACACGAAGAGCCTGAAGATATCGAATACTATCTTTGCGGGCCACCAATGATGAATGCAGCTATTACTAAAATGCTGTACGATCTGGGTGTACCTGACGAAATGGTTATGTTTGACGATTTCGGATCATAAAAAATATTGTGGTAGTGAAGGCCTAACTGCGAGTGAGGCCTTCACTAATCAAATTCAACCTGCCCTTTTAGCTCGTTATTTGAGACTTGCCTTGACCCCCAAAGGGGTCAAATGTAAATAGCCAAGGGTGCAACCCGTGGTGCGTAAGGTTAACGTAACCGGCAACCCTGAATGGGTTGAACCACTTGACAAAGGTTCTTGCGTACCGGGAGAGATAGGAAACCTCCCACAAATCCCAACTTTTTCCACACTATCTTCAATTATTATTTTTCCGTTCGTTACATTCTTTTAATTTTGCAGAAAAAAGATATAAAATGCAAAAGTCACATATTCTCATATCACTATCTTTCGTTCTGATTTTCTCGTCCTGCCTTGAGCAATCAAAAAAGTTTTTTAACAATGATGGAGTTATATTTGGAACGACCTATCATATCGTTTATGGGCATAATAAGGATGTGCATGATGCGATAAGGGTTAAGATGAATGAGTTTAACCTTTCACTATCTACATACGACAGCACCTCAGTAATTAGCAAAATAAATCGCAATGAGGATGTTGAGCTTGATGACTATTTTACTGCTGTTTTCAAAAAAGCCGTTGAGATATCAGACAATACCGGTGGAGCCTTTGATATAACTGTTGCACCTCTCGTTAATGTCTGGGGTTTTGGTTTTTCGAAGAGAGACAGTGTATCGCCTCATCTGATTGATAGTTTATTGCAGTTTGTTGGTATGGACAGAGTCAGAATTTCAGGTGGGGAGGTTGTTAAGTCAGCTCCGGGAGTGATGCTAGATGCCAGTGCTATTGCTAAAGGTTACGGCGTTGATGTTGTTGCCGACTATCTTGAATCATTAGGAGTAAATAATTACCTCGTGGAGATTGGAGGAGAGATTAGGATAAAAGGACACAATATGAGAGGAGTTCTGTGGCGAGTAGGTATTGATAAACCTATTGATGACCCCAAAGTGTTAAACCGCGAACTACAGGAGATAATTGAAATTACCGATGGTGCACTCGCTACGTCTGGAAATTACAGAAATTTCTATATTAAAGATGGGAAGAAGTATGCTCACACAATCGACCCAAAAACCGGTTATCCCGTACAGCACGAATTACTGAGTGTCTCGGTAATTGCATCTGACTGTATGACCGCAGATGCCTATGCAACTGCATTTATGGTATTGGGAAAGGACAAGGCGAAAGAGATTGTTGAAAAAACAGCCGGACTTGAGGCATACTTTATCTGTAGGGCAGAGGATTCAGATACCATGAAGATTATCTTTACCGATGGTTTTGCGAAACTGATTGATAAAGATGAATAATCACATTAGACACATAAGAAATCATTGGTGAACTTATGTACCTTATATGGTTCAATTCACGGCTCAACTTGGCTAATAATGAACATGATGTACCTTACTCTTCTTACGCTCGATTTTATCCTGCGTAGTGGCACAGTATATCCCCCTCTTACTCATCTCCCTGTTACCCCCAATTCTCGATTTAGGAAATTTACCATTCTTTTTTATCAATATCTTTATTGAGAAAAGAGCAAACACAACAGCTATCAGCACAATTGTAAGAAGTAGTATTTTAAGCATAATAGTTTCTTTTAAAATTAATCTTTAAGCAGATGTAAAGTGCAAATAGAGATAAGCCTTGCTTTTTTACCTGCCCATCGCAGTCAAGGCAAATATGAAAGGCATACAAAAGTAAAGCTTTACTATCGACAAAACAATTATAACCGCTTATCTGTTTCAAAAATGCCATATCTTTATGGTATAATTATTAAACAGATATCTATGACCCTGACAGGTAGTGAATTGTCTTTTGAAGAATTTAAGAAAGAGGTGCAGGCTGATTATAAGTTAGCATGGCTCAGCCGAAATATGAGCCTAATTGCCCGTAAAGAGGTGCTGGGAGGAAAGGCTAAATTCGGGATTTTTGGCGATGGTAAGGAGGTGGCACAGATTGCAATGGCTAAACAGTTCAAACCGGGTGACTGGCGGTCAGGTTACTATCGTGACCAGACATTTATGTTGGCTGCCGGAATGACAACCCCGAAAATATTTTTCGCCCAACTCTACGGCGAGACACGTACCGAATTGAATCCGGATAATGGTGGTCGCTCTTTCAATAACCATTTTGGAACAAGACTTTTAAACGAAAAAGGTGAATGGAAAAATCTGGCAGAGATGAAGTGCTCGGCTTCTGACATATCGCCAACTGCCGGTCAGATGCCACGGCTGGTGGGATTGGCTCTTGCGTCGAAGCTGTACCGGAACAGTAGTGTGCTTAAAGAGTTTTCAAACTTTAGTACAGGAGGAGATGAAGTCGCCTTTGGTACAATTGGTGATGCCAGTACTTCGGAAGGTCATTTCTTTGAAACTCTAAATTCTGCAGGTACTTTGCAGATACCTTTGGCAATCTCGGTTTGGGACGATGGCTATGGCATTTCGGTACCATCGGCGAAACAGACCATTAAATCAGATATTAGTAAAGCCCTCAAAGGATTCGAGAAGGGAAATAGTGATAGTAGCGGCATACTCATCTATCGAGCCAAAGGGTGGGACTATGCCGGATTATGCCGGATGTATGTTGAAGGAGTAGCGAAATGCCGAAAGGAGCATGTGCCAGTACTGTTTCATGTTAGTGAGCTTACCCAACCTGTTGGGCACTCAACGTCGGGTTCACACGAGAGATACAAATCGAAGGAACGATTGGTGTGGGAGAGAGAGAATGATGCTTTAGTGCACATGCGAAGATGGATAATTGAGCACAAGCTGATTGATGAGGGTACTCTGGATGTGATTGAGAAAGAGACTGAACTGGAAGCACGACAGGCTAAAAAAGATGCCTACAAAGAGTATATCGAAGAGCTTAAGAGAGAGAGAGGTGAGCTGTTGGATATTGTTGAGAAGAAGGGTTGTATTTGTACCGAAGGTAAACAAAGACCCATCGATAGTATTGTGAAGGAGCTGAAAACAATTGTCTCCTTAACAAGAAAGGATATACTTAGCTCGGCTCGTAAAATTTTGCGAAACTACTGCTCCACATGCTCTCATCCGGGAAATATTAAAAAGACTCTTCAGAGTTGGATAAGGAGCTATTTTGAAAAAGGATGGGAGAACTATAGCTCGCACCTCTACTGCGAGAGGGAGAGCTCGGCATTAAAAGTAAGACCCGTATCGCCCAAATATACAGAGAGGCCAACTTTGATTCCAGGTAGGGAGATACTGCGTGATAATTTTGATAAGATGTTTGAACGTAATCCTCTTGTGGTTACATTTGGTGAAGATACAGGTAAGTTAGGTGGAGTGAACCAATCTCTTGAAGGATTACAGAAAAAATATGGTGAATTTAGAGTTATGGATACTGGAATACGCGAAACAACAATTCTGGGTAAAGGTATTGGATTGGCTCTGCGCGGACTTCGACCTATTGCTGAGATTCAATATTTCGACTACCTCCTTTATGCACTGCAAACGCTCAGTGATGATTTAGCAACTTTGCGTTATCGTACAAAGAATGGACAGAAAGCTCCGGTAATAATTCGTACTCGCGGCCATCGCCTCGAAGGGATATGGCATTCGGGTTCTCCCCTCAGTATGGTTGTCAACTCAATACGTGGTATCTATATTTGCGTGCCGAGGGATATGACTAGGGCTGCCGGTTTTTACAACACCCTGATTGAAGGGGATGACCCAGCTTTGGTAATTGAACCGCTTAACGGTTATCGTATCAGAGAACCCAGACCGGAGAATATTGGTGACTATAAAATTCCACTGGGAGTACCTGAAATACTTGTTGAGGGGAGTGATGTAACACTTGTTACCTATGGCGCTTGTGTGAGTATCGCTCAAGATGCAGTAAGGCAGTTAAAGCAGATTGGCATTTCGGTAGAGTTGATTGATGTACAGACACTCATTCCGTTTGACACTCAAAAGGTAATTCTTGAATCGCTGAAGAAAACCAGTCGTATTGTGTTTTTTGATGAGGATGTGCCGGGAGGTGCCACTGCCTACATGATGCAAAAGGTGATTGAAGAGCAAAATGGCTATTACCATCTCGATGCTACTCCTAAAACAGTTACCGCCAAGGACCATCGTCCGGCTTACGGTACCGATGGTGATTACTTCAGCAATCCAAATGCCGAGGATCTGTTTGAAACTATCTACGACTTGATGGGTGAGTCGGAGTCGGAGAAATATCCGGGGATATATACGTAGCTTGGCATTCATCAGATGTCTCATATTATCTGATGAATTCAGTCTGATTACTTTATCTGACGAGAGGGTCAAATCAGAAGGGAGAGAAAGATAGTAAATTAAACTAATTGAATTTACTAATTTTGAATGTTTGAGTGTGAGTTGCTAATTTGCTTACTTATTGGGTCTTTGCAAGAAAAATCAATAATGTAAAGGTCAACTATTGAGAATAGACCTTTGAAAAAAGCAGTAAAAACACTTAAACCCTGATATTTAAAAATAATAAAAATACCTGAGAGTAGGCCGATGAACAGTAATGTGAAGTGAACCGTTGTAAGGTAGAAATCCTTCTCTTTATCATCAGGTTACTCTTCATAATATCCGGCACCGTTCTTATATCCGTAACCGTATCCATAGTTGTAATTTGCAACATATTGTGGTATTCGGATGTCATTAAGCAATAAACTTAAATTTTTCAGTTTTTTCTGGTCATACAAACTATTTATAAAACGGATTGCGTGTTTATCAGAGTAGTTGTGACGCAGTACGAAAATCATAGCATCAGTATACCTCGAAATAATTACGGCATCTGTTACCAGAGCAACAGGAGGTGTATCAAGAATTATTACGTCGAAATGTTTTTTAGCTTCGGTGAAGAAGCTTTTCATCCTGTCGGTTTCAATAAGCTCCGAAGGGTTTGGAGGTATAGGACCGGCAGGTGTAATGTATAGTTTGGGAATGTGTGTAGGTATAACAATCTCATCGAATGTAGCATCGTGAATGAGATAATTGCTCAGCCCTTTCTTATTTGACACCTCAAAATGGTTATGTGTTTGAGGTTTGCGCAGATCCATACCTACAACCAATGTCCTTTTGTTTGACATCGAGATGATGGCTGCAATATTTGTTGAGCAAAATGTTTTACCCTCACCTGCAATTGATGATGTTACTCCAATAATCGGAACATCGTGATGATCAACAAGCAGAAACTGCATGTTGGTTCGTATTGCCCTGAATGCTTCGGCAACTGATGTTTTAGGATTATCGTAAACAGTACCTTTTTTAACTGATTTTTGATGTGTAACGTAGCCAATAATTGGTATTGAAGTGTGATCCTCAATCGAATACTGGTCGGTGATTTTCGAATTGAAAAAGTCTCGTAACGAAATTAACCCGATAGGTAACAGCATGCTTAAAAGGATGCCGATAAAAAAGTTGAGTTTTTTGTTGGGCGAAACTTTAATGATGTTCTCAGGTTGTGCCTGGTCGAGCACCCGGTGGTTTGACACATTGGATGCCAGAGCAATACCTGCTTCCGAACGTTTTTGGAGTAGGAATGTATAGATATTATCGTTCAGGGTAAAGCTCCGTTTGTAGTTTATCAGTTCGCGTTCTGTTTTTGGTAGCATCTTCATCTCCTGCTCAACCTGTCCAATCTGTTTGTCTAACCCGTCAATGGATATTCTTGTTGATTCAACAATGTTTCTCACATTTTCGAGAAGTGCATTTCGTGTATTCTCTATCTCTCTGTTAAACTGTTTTATCTGTGGACTTTTCTCACGAACATTTAGCAGTATCAGGGCTCTTTTCGAGTGCAGGTCACTGAGGCGTGTTACCAGACTGTTAAGCATAGCATCTTCAATCCCCATAGTAGATGGAACAATCACATCTTTAAAATCATTTTTTCCTTCAATGTATTCAAACAGATAGTCGTAGTACTGAGCCATTCGCTCATACTTGCCTTTTTCTTTTACCAAATCCTCCATCTTCTTCATGGTGTAATTACCCTCAGCACTAATATTAATGATATTATGACTTGAACGAAATTGCTGGAAATTATTCTCAGCGGTTTCCAGAGAGTCGGATATTCCACTTATCTGACGGTCTATAAATTCAATGGTGCTGTTAGCTATCTGGTTTTTTTGCTCCAGTTCGGAGAGTAGATATGTATCGGTTAATTTGTTCAGGTAATCAGTAATTTGCTGTGGGTGCTGTCCCTTAAGTTTTAGCTCCAGTATGCTAGCATCTTTATATAGAAATGATATATTCAGAGCATCTCTGTATTGCTCAATCAAATCCTCTTGCTTATTAAGTTTGAAATAGAAATCAGAGGTGTAAAAATCGGAGTTTTCATTATCCAGATCGGGTGAGTACTTATTAGTTAACCTAACTGTAAAGTTGAAAAATGAACTTTTAATTGGTTGTCCGAAAAAAAACTCTTCATCTATTTCAACCTTTTGCTTGTTGGGTAATTGGGACTTGAAATAGAGATTGAATTTTTTACGCGATAGAATTATTATTTTAAAGTACTTGTTGTACGTCTGATTTCTAGCCGAATCAACAGTTACTCTTACAGGAGAGTCTTTGTAGAGGTTTCGCTTTAGCAAGGGGATTGACAAATCACTTGCCCAACGTGCCTGTTTATAGTACGAAATGTCGAAGCCCAGTCCGTCAAGTGTTCTCCTTGTAATTGTGTTTGATTTTAGTATGCCAATCTCATTCTGAATATTGTCAGTCATTTTAAAAGAGAAGCTCTGTACTAAACTTTCGGCACCTAAAGTTTGCTTACTATCTTCACTTATCAGAAGAGTGGTTACTTCACTGTAGGTGGGGGCAGAGTATAAGTTAATAAGTATAACTGTTCCAATAATTAAGATAAAAGAGATAACAAATAAATACCAGTTTGACACCAGTTTGGAGAGAAATCTTTTAATGTCATTAGAACCACTTTGAGTAAAATCGTCATTTAATATTTGTTGCATAGTTATCGACTTTATTTGTTGTCAAAATACTGTAACAGAACGATTATTGTAGTAAAAGAGGACAATACCAGGCTCCATAACGGTAGATTTGTACGAAAGGCTTTTCCGTTTGCCGGCTTCACATATACAATATCATTAGGCATCAAATAGAATCCGGGATTTGAGAGTGCTGATTTGTCAGTCAAATCCAATTCGTATGTTTTTGATCCCTCTTCGGTAGGTCTGATGACAAGTATGTCCTTTTTGCTGCCAAACTCAGTTATGTCACCTGCGCGGCCAATCACCTCTAGTACTGTTGCCTGATTGTTGTAAACAGAGTAAACCCCGGGGTTCTTCACTTCACCTAAAACAGTAGTTTTGTAATTCATCAACCTTACAACAACAGTAGCGTTAATCAGAAACTCGTTTGCCTGATCCTGAATTAGCTCGTACGACTCATCCATGGTAAGACCTGCAACATGTAGTTTGCCCAAAACAGGTAAAACAATGTCTCCATCCTTATCTACCGAAAAGCTATTTACATATTGATCGGCCTCCGAGTTAAGAGTAGTAGTAACGCCTAATGTAGGATTATTGTTGTATAGTTCCGAAACCTCTTTACTTGTACTTAGAACTCTTACATAGAGTATGTCATTTGTTTTAATTCTGTATGGGTCGTTTTTGTTGAGAAAAACTTTGTTATTCTCTGTTGCGTCGAGGTTCTTAAAATATACAATATTGCGGTTACTCTGACAACCGGATAACAGCATGATGAAAATTGTAGCAATAAGAACTTTGAACAAGTTTAATTGCCTGCTTCCAGCTACCGCATTTCCAATAAATTTCTTAAGTGTTTTATTTTTAGTCATTTATTAATATCGATTCGTTAGGCATTTATACAAATCTAATAAAAAAATATGTTTTTTATAAATATATTTTTTTTTAATAATTAAAATTGTTAATTTGGATTAGCAAAATAAAGCAATGAAAAGTCTGAAATTAAATATTTTTGAGGTTAAGGGTGACACTTTGAAACCTGAAAAAGGGAAGGTGCTGATAGCCGAACCTTTTTTACAAGGTCCTTACTTTGGTCGTTCGATAGTGTTTCTTACCGAGCATGGTAAGGATGGAGCTGTTGGTTTTGTCCTGAATAAACCCTCTGATCTTTATCTTGATGAGATAATCGAAGATCTTTACAGTTTCAAGGGTGAGCTGTTTATCGGAGGCCCTGTACATTCAGACACCCTCCATTTTCTTCATTCGTTAGGAGACCTTGTTCCCGGTTCTATAAAGGTTTCTGACAAATTATATTGGGGCGGTAATTTTGATGTTATTAAGGAGCTCATAAACGAAAAGAAGATCGACAGCCGGTCAATAAAGTTTTTTGTTGGTTACTCTGGTTGGTCTCCCGAACAGCTGGAGAATGAGATTGCAGAGAAATCGTGGATTGTCTCTTCTATCCCGGATGATATAGTGATGTCGTACGAGATTGATAATATCTGGAACGAGACAATGGTGAGCCTCGGCGACGTTTACAAAACCTGGTCTAACTTCCCCCAAAACCCCAGTTTTAATTAGGATCATTTGTGTATAGAATTCAGAATATAGGGTTGTTTTTCCTAGGGTTCCAATACTAAATTATTGTGTTTATTTCGGCCTCTTTCTATTTGTACTTGGAGTATTTTTAAAGATTTATGGAGATTGGGAAGCTCCGAAGATATGAGGAGATCTGCCAATCAAAATTAATCTTCGAGCAACAATCGTAAATTTTCAATCAACAGCTTCATTATTTTTTTAGTAGTAAGGTTATAAAACCGTTTGTTGCGCAATCCCATAACCCACCTGACTCCTTGCATTGCATTGGTAAGGAAAATCTCGTCAGCATCTAACAGTTCATCAACCGAAGTGCCTGTTACCTCCTGTACCCCCATGCCTGATAGCTTAATAGCATTCATAATCTGCTTGCGCATAATTCCGTCTACACAGCCTGCTGAAACAAGAGGAGTGTAAACAATTTTGTCTTTTATCCAAAATAGGTTTGATGAGAGTCCCTCAATTATATGGTTGTTTTCATTCACAATAAGGCAGTCATCTATCTGCAACTCTTTTTTGTGAATGCCGGCCAGGACGTTGAGTAATGAGTTGGCATTTTTAAAACTGTACAGAGGAGATATAGATTTTTTGTATTGATTGTAGATGTCAATAAGCAATCCCTTTTTTTCCGGAACAAATATCTTATTCTTAATTGAGCTTGCTTCAATGGTAAATGAGACATCGTTGCTCACCGGAGTGTAAAGTCCTCCGTCACTCCTGAATATTGTTAGCCTGATGCGTGCATCGTTAAAAATACTGTTTTTAATGGTTAAAGATGTAATCTGCTCTTTCAGTTTAACTACTGAGGGTAGAGAGTGTACATTCATTTTTAGAGTAGTCATCCCTCGTAACAGACGGCTGTAATGATCGTCGAAGTATAACGGGACTCCTTTGTGGTATCTTATGGTCTCGAATATTGAATCACCAAATCTGAAGCTTCGATTCTCTATAGTA
This sequence comes from Marinilabiliaceae bacterium, assembly GCA_027010905.1. Lineage (GTDB taxonomy): Bacteria > Bacteroidota > Bacteroidia > Bacteroidales > Marinilabiliaceae > JAADEM01. The sequence continues at coordinate 2,290 of JALVBA010000295.1, read as the reverse complement.
AGCACCGGTTGGCTAGCAGGTGAAATCTTTCCGTTAAGAATGATATATTTATTAATGTCCATTTTGTTAATGGTTGACTATTTGTTTGCAAACAGGAACGATGCTGCTGTTCTTTTCAATGAGAAAACACTCCTTTAATCCGGCTCTCTCTCCGGCAATAATATCTCTTTCAGAATCTCCAATCAGAAATGAGTCTTCGGGATTAATGTTGAACTCCCTTATTGCATTTAATAGCATCCCCGGTTTTGGTTTGCGGCAGTCACAACTTGACACTGATTCATGGTGGGGACAGTAGTAGATAGCATCAATAATTAATGAGTGTTCTTTTAATTCTATGCCCAGCTTGTCGTGAACCTTTTTAACATCCTCCCGGCTGTAAATACCTTTTGCCACCCCTCCCTGATTGGAGACAATGATTAACAAATATCCGGCATTCGAAAGCATTCTTAATCCCTCAATAACTCCATCGTTGAGTCTGAAATTTTCAGGTTTGTAAATGTAATAGTGTCCGGTGTCGTTATTTATTACCCCGTCGCGATCTAAAAATACTGCTTTTCGTCTCATTCCTTAAAAACTAATCAGTGCACTGAAAAAATGTGCCAACAGTGCAGGGTTAAACAATATGGGGAAAATGAATCCGTAAACAGCTCCCCAGAAGTGAGCATCATGCCCAATATTATCAATGTTCTTTTTACTCATCATTCCTGAATAGATAAGATATCCTATTCCCAAAAGTATTCCCGGTATAGGAATGAAATATAGATAAATTGTTTGGTAGGGAGCATATAGGATCGTTATAAATATAGCACCGGACACAGCACCCGACGCACCTATGGCACTGTAGTACGGATTATCTTTCTCTTTTATCAGAGAGTATAGACTTGAGACTGCCAATGAAGAGATAAAAAACAGAAGAAACAGAAGGTTACTGTTCCAATGTATCGAAGCACTGAAATAGTATATTACAGCATCGCCAAAAGACCATAGCACAAACATATTTAGCAGCAGGTGTGTCCAGCTACCGTGAAACAGTCCATGTGTCAAAAGTCTGTAGTACTCTTTGTTGTGTACAATCCGATATGCGTTGAATTTGTATCTCTCAACCAGTTCGGGCTGGTTAAACCCTGCAATGCTGGTTATAACTATTGCAATTATTATAATTATTGATATTGACATGATTAATTGTTTATCTGTTTATTTGATTATCTTCTTCTTTTTACTTTTGCCTTCCCGAAACTCGGGACGTCGCTACCGCTCCGTTTGCCTTTTTTTAATGAATTATTTTAAATACAAGCTCTTTTAACAGCTCTCCGCTATTGGTAATATTTGAATTGTACCCCTTCGATTTCATATCGTATTCCCGCAGCAGGCTTATGACTTGAATTACCTTGCGAGCAGAGTAGTTACGTGCTCCTGTTATGTAGTCGGTAACAAAGTAAGGACTTACTTTTAGTGCTGAAGCAACGGCTCCTTTCGATTTATCCTGAAGATAGTGATATGCCATCAGTTTCTGAAAATATCCGAAGAGGGTAGCTGTAGTTAGCTGTATAGGGTTGTTCCGGGGATTCTTTGCAAATGATTGTATTATTTGGTTTGCCTTTACCACATTTTTCTGAAAAACAGCTTTGTTAAGTTCGAAGTTGTTAAAATCCTTACTTATACCTATGTTTCGTTCGATGTCTGCCGGCGAAATAGTTTTTGCATTGATGCCTATGGCAATACGTAGTTTCTCAATTTCGTGAGCAATCTTCGACAGATCATTGCCAAGATATTCAATTAAAATACGGCTGGCTGTAGGATCTATTGTCATACCTTTTGTTTTCAGATAGCTGTTAAGCCAGCTTCCAACCTGATTGTCGTATAGCTTCTTCGACTCAAAAAGTATCCCTCCGCTTTTGGTTACTACTTTGGCCAGTCTTTTTCTTTTGTCGAGAAATTTATACTTGTAGTTGACAACAAGAATTGTTGAGGCTAATGGTTTCTCTACATAGAGGGTAAGCTCCTCTATATCTTTCATGCTCTGAGCCTCTTTTACAATAATTACCTGATGTTGTGCCATCATGGGGTAACGGCGAGCTGCCATAATGATGTCTGTTGCAGTAGTGTCTTTACCGTAAATAATTGTCTGGTTAAAAGCCTTCTCCTCTTCGGTTAAAACCTTGTCTGCAATGTAGTTGGTTATCTCATCAATATAGTATGCTTCTTCACCCATAAGAAAATATACGGGTGAATATACTTTTGTTTTTAATTGTTGAATTATCTGTTCAAATGTCATAAGTACTACATTTAT
>JALVBA010000294.1 GCA_027010905.1 Marinilabiliaceae bacterium | reverse complement strand
TATCAAATCATAGATTGTTTTTTTTTATTTTTCCTCTAACTAAATAAAAAATCAAAATGCGATTATGTGTTTTATTACAAGACAATTACATGTGTGATAGCAGGATTCTTGCATAATTCAGGCTAACAGCAAAAATTAAATAGTATCCGCAAGAGAACTCATTGTTTGCCTTCGCTTATCCCTTTGATTCCCCTAAGGGGGAAAACCTAACGCGCATCGTGTGAGGGATTTTCCCTTCAGAGCCTACCTGCTGCAGGCAGGGAATGAGGGGTGCGGATAGGAATTTCAATAAATTTATCCGTTTTCTTGCCGTCACTAAATAACAGAATATTATTAGCCAGAGGTGTTTTTGACGTTTTGATACCTCTATAAGCACTACGACCCAACAAACTCTTACATCTAACTATCAGATATTGAACAATACAAAGCGCGGTTAGGTGTATCAATTGCAAAAAGGACACTCTCCCCCATAGGCAATATCAATCACTATTGTTTACTACGAACGATTGTAATACCTATATTGTGTATCCCTTCAAGCTTATCGTAGCGCATGCCCTGTATGATATTAAATTTATATTCGCCGGGCTCAGAGAATTTAACATTCATCTTGTAGGGGTAGTTAAGCAGAAACAGGTCGCCCCAACCACTGCCCAGCCACTTTCCATGCTTGTCGGCCAGAACGCAGTTAAGGGTATCTCTCATAGTTTTGCCGGCAGGAGATGTAACGTCAACAAAAAGCCATAGGTTACTGTTTGCATAATTCGATTTGTTGCGAATATTTACAAACAGATTATTATAACTCTTAATATCTGTAATATTCACATTGAATGTAGCCATTGAGTCCTTATTCCATCCGTTTTCGGGAATAGTAACATACTCTTCAAAAACCACATCAGGGCCACAGCTTACCAGTGCAATTAGCAGTGTTACCCAGAGGAGCAGATTAGTTTTTATTTTTATTCTTATTGTTGGACGCATCTTTATTGGAATTATTTGAACGTTTATGAAATTTTCTTGGCCTGTTCTTTCGTCGTTTAGAGCCTTTTTTGTCATCAAAACGTGTCAGACTCTCCTGTTCAATTACATTGTGGTAATCAGGCTCTTTCTTCCCTGTTTCAAATTCAGCATCCTGTAGCTGATCTACCCGCTTATTATTCTTGTTAATCTCAATCACCTCTTTCACCCTATCAACCGATATTGGTAAAAGGTTAACCGGTATACCCCTCTCGGTAGAGTACCACATTGTATGCTTGAATATGTCTGTTTTAAAATGGAAGTATCTGTTCTCTGTTGTTTCCAATGGGATTGAAGTATCTGGAAAATCACTCTGTGCATCTAGATAGGCATTCAATTCGTAATTTAAACAGCACTTCAGTTTACCGCACTGTCCGGCAAGTTTTTGGGGATTTAGCGATATCTCCTGATATCTGGCCGACTGAGTAGTAACCGACACAAAACTGGACATCCATGATGAGCAACACAGCTCGCGACCGCAAGGGCCAATACCTCCAATACGACCTGCCTCCTGCCGGGCACCAATCTGCCGCATCTCAATACGCACACGAAACCTCTCGGCAAGCACCTTGATAAGCTGCCTGAAGTCAACCCGCTCGTCGGCAATGTAGTAGAAGATAGCTTTAGTACCGTCGCCCTGATACTCAACATCGCCTATTTTCATATTCAGGTTCAAGTCCATAGCCATGTTA
>JALVBA010000293.1 GCA_027010905.1 Marinilabiliaceae bacterium | reverse complement strand
ATTCTATACAGCAAGAACCAACAAGGTCAACTAGTAAGTACAGGCAGAATTGTCTTTGATGGATCTAAAGGGTTGCCAGCAGATGCCATCATAAAAGCCGAAGTGAGCAAGTTAAGAAAACAAGGTTTAAAGATTGCAGAACTAAGCAAGCTTGCCATATCAGAAGAAGCTAGCGGAATACTCCATGACTATATTCAAACTTTCTACAAAGTTGCAGAACAACAAAATATTGATTCCTTAATCTTTATTTGTAAGGATAGTAGTGCGGTTGTTTATAGAAGGCTTGTAGGTGCGAAAATATTAGTTAAAAACATTCAGTATTCATACGGCACAGACTTCAATTTTTCATTACTAGAATGGAGAATCAAAGAAAGCAAATATCATAAATCTCAGAATATATTGGAGGCTGTAAAATGAACAAGCAAGCAATTACATATCCAGTATCAGAATGGGAAAAGTACGCACGTTTACACGCTTCGGTTACAACAAGCTTTCAATTAGCTGTCTACAAAGAAACCTGCAAATATTTATCAGGTGACATTGTTGATTGTGGCTGTGGAACGGCAAAGATTGCCCCCCTCTTAGTAGGTAACAACACAGTCAGATCCTATACAGGAATTGATTTTGCAGAAGAAATGGTGACAGTTTCAAAATGGATATTACAAAAACTTCAACAAAAATCATTCACGATTGAGCATAGTAAGATCGAAGATTTAAAAGGAAAGGAAGAATTTTTCAATTCAGGAGTTTCAATTCAAAGTTATTACTCTTGGCCTAATCCATTTCTGGTATTAAGTCATATCTACAAAATACTTGCTAAAAGTGGGATATTTGTTTTGGTAACACCCAATGAATCACTCTCTTTAGAAGAATTAGCAAAAGAGGCAGAGAAAGAGCTAATAGCACACCCTGATTTTGAAGCATTCAAGGAATATAATTTGCAATTAGCAGAAAATACTCAAGCTAATTTTATTTCAATGGATAGTTTAATCTCTCAAGTTCAAGAGGTTGGTTTCAAGGTGCAAGAATGCCATAACAATCATTTTTTAGGTGGGCTCAACTTCTTGGTATTGAAAAAGGGTTGATTGACAAATAAGTCCAACTCTCTCACTAGCAGGAGGGGGTTGGAGAGAAAATAGAGCTTAAATACTCAAGTAGCAACCTCTCTAATGCTGATTAATAATCCCATTTGAGGTAATATCAAACCTATGGATGAGTGTGATAAATTAGTAGGAAGTTTTTGCACGAAACTTTATACCGCAGAAACATTTAAAGATCATTTTAAAATCTATGGAAGCTACGTGGAAAAGTTAGGCTATGACGGTGCTTGCTATACGTTTTTACCTAAAATTCAGGTTGAAAATATCTCGCTAGTCCAACCCATATTTGAATACACAAAAAACTATCCCATAGCATTTTTAGAACACTATGCAAAAGAACAACTTCATAATCATGATTTCACTATACGCAAAGGTAAAGAAAATTGTTCACTAGATCCTATGGACTGGCGAGAACATGAATTATCAGGTACGTTGACAGAAGATGAAATTAGTTTAATTCAACTGGCTAAAAATGAATATGGGATCATTAATGCCTATACTATTCCCACACAGGTATCGGATGTTATTTTGGCTGGGGCTACTGTTATCAGTTCATTGTCAGATACTGACTTTCAAAAACTAAAAAAAGAAACACTAACAACATTAGACATA
>JALVBA010000292.1 GCA_027010905.1 Marinilabiliaceae bacterium | reverse complement strand
TAGTTAATTTTGTTTCGAGTTATTCAAGGAAAGTATTAATAGTTGAAAAAAGATGAAGTTATGAAGATAAAGTTTTTTAGTGTTGTTGTTTTTAGTTTGATGATGTTTAATGTGTATGGGCAGAGCGAAAAAGGAAACAGATTTTCAATCCTGTTTAGTCCGCAGCTTTCCTGGATGAAGTCAAACCATAATGCCGTGAATTCAAATGGAAATATGTTTGGTTATGATTTTGGATTTGCCTACGATCACTTCTTTGATAAGAATTATGCTTTCTCAACGGGAATTGTAATAAATACCACAGGAGGAAAACTGACATACCGCGATGGTGTTAAAGCTGATGTTGGAGGTGAACTAATTCAGGTAACCGACCTGGATTATAAACTGAAGTATGTTGAGATACCCTTTGGGTTGAAGCTAATGACCAAGAATTTCAGACGAATAAGGTATTATACGGAGATGGGAATGTTTATGCAGTTCAATATTAAAGCCCGGAATGAGAATAGTAAATCGTTAAAAGAAGAGGTTAATTTTTTCGATTTGGGTTACCATTTGGGTGGTGGTGTTGAGTACTCCGTTGGGGGCGATACATATCTTCTGTTTGGTTTGAAATATAGTAGTGGCTTTGTAGATGTTACCGATAACAATACAATCAGTGACAAAACAAACCTACAGAGATTTGAGTTCAGATTTGGAATAGTATTTTAATACTCAAAATATAGCTCATTTCTCCTCCCCTTTTAGGGGGAGGTTGGGAGGGGGTTTATGAAAAAGCAGAAAAATGAAAATAGCTTTAGCACAACTCAACTATCATGTTGCCAATTTTGAGCTTAATACAAAAAAAATAATCGATGCAATTGAAAATGCAAAAGAACAAAATGCTGATATTGTAGTTTTCTCAGAACTAGCTGTTTGCGGATATCCTCCCTACGATTTTCTTGAAAGAAAGGAGTTTGTTGAGAGTTGTGAGAAAGCAGTTTTAGAGATAGCCGAGTGTTGTAGTGGTATTGCAGCAGTTGTAGGCGGCCCCAGCATTAACCCTGAGGCAAAAGGAAAGAACCTCTTTAACTCAGCATATTTTCTTGCTGATGGCATTATTAAAGATGTCATTCATAAAACTCTTCTACCCAATTATGATGTGTTTGATGAGTATCGCTATTTTGAACCAAACAGCAGGTTTGATGTGATTGAGTACAAGGGTAAGAAGATTGCAGTTACAGTTTGTGAAGATCTTTGGGACGAGCAGCCAGTAGCAAACTCTTTTGCCCGAAGTAAGCTCTACGCTAAATCACCTATGGAGGAGCTGATGACTCTCTCACCCGATTTTGTTTTGAACATTGCTGCCTCTCCATTCTCATACTCTCAGGTTGAGATACGCAGAGAGATTGTTCAGAAGAAAGCGGACAGGTACAGTGTGCCCATCGTCTACGTTAATCAGGTGGGTGCAAATACCGACCTTGTGTTTGATGGGAACAGTATGGTGGTTAATAGCCAGGGCAAAGTGGTAGAGCAGATGAAGGGCTTTGTTGAAGATTTGCAGGTTGTTGAGATGAATGATGTTAACACTCTTCAGCAGGTAGATTTTGATACTCCCGGTAAGATTGCAAATATTCAGGATGCCTTGGTGCTGGGAGTGAAGGACTATTTTGCAAAGATGGGATTTAAAAGGGCAACACTTGGGCTGTCAGGGGGGATTGATTCGGCCGTAACGGTTGTGATTGCGGTCTTGGCACTTGGTGCCGAAAATGTACGGGTGTTACTTCTGCCAAGTAAATATTCGTCAGACCACTCTATAAAGGATGCTGTTGATTTAGCCGAGAATTTGGGCATCCAGTACGATACAGTACCTATTGAAAGTATTGTTTCTGGTTTTGAAGATTCGCTGCAGCCCATATTTAAAGATCTTGAACCCGATGTGGCAGAAGAGAATATTCAGGCTCGAATACGAGGCACACTGCTTATGGCGCTCTCAAATAAACTCGGACATATCCTGCTCAATACCTCCAACAAAAGTGAGGCTGCTGTGGGCTACGGAACGCTCTATGGCGATATGAACGGAGGAGTATCAGTACTTGGCGATGTTTACAAAACTGATGTGTTCAAACTAGCAAGATTTATGAACCGTAACGGTGAGGTGATACCTGAAAATAGTATCGTTAAACCACCCTCTGCCGAACTGCGCCCCGATCAGAAAGATTCAGACTCACTACCCGATTACGACATCCTCGACAAAGTACTCTACAAATATATTGAGTTAGAGCAATCGCCCAATGAGATTATTGCTGCCGGTTTTGATGAGGCAATAGTCAAGCGGGCTGTGAGGATGGTATATATGAATGAGTACAAACGATACCAAACAGCACCTATCATTCGCGTATCCAGTAAGGCGTTTGGTATAGGGAGAAGAATGCCATTGGTGGCGAAGTATTGATAAGAAAATAATTTCCGATAAAAACTCATGAATATTTCGGGTTAAAATCTAAATTTGTATATTTGTGTTATATAACATGTTTTTATAATCTATTTTGTATGCCCAATAGAGATGAGGAGTTCGGATTTGTTCCTGATATAAAAGACTTTCCACAACTATACAGTGTCTTAAGTGAAGGAGATAAGGGTTTCTTGATGGAGAATTATGACATTAGGTACTACAAAAAGGGTGAGAAAATATACACTGAGGGGGAGAAGCCGAAGGGGTTACTATGCCTGGGTAAGGGTAAAGTTAAAGTGTACAAATCGGGGATTGGAGGGAAAGAGCAGATTGTAAGAATGGTTGCCGCTTCAGGTTTTTTAGGTTACAGAGCTCTTTTTGCTGATGATATGCATATCGCATCTGCAGTGGCTATTGATGAGTGTGTGATATTCTTTATTCCTAAGGATATTATTTTCAAACTCATCTCTTCAAACAAAAAGGTGTGCATGAATATTCTTAAATCATTTGCTACTGAATTGGGCTTTACGAGGTATCGCACAGTTTCACTTACTCAGAAACATATTAGAGGGCGTTTGGCTGAGAGTCTGCTTTATCTGCTAGAGATTTATGGCTATGAGGAAGATGGACAGACGGTTAATGTGCAGCTTTCGAGAGAGGATATTGCTAACTTTTCAAATATGACTACATCAAATGCAATACGTACTCTTTCAACTTTTGTAAATGAGGATGTTATTGCTGTAAATGGCCGCTTCATCAAGATTCTTAAGGAAGAGAAACTTGAGCGAATATCTGATTTGGGGTAGGATACAAATAGCAGACACTTTTCTATTATTTTCGTTTAATAAAACTAAAAACAGAGATACCTTAAACATATCATGAAATATATATTATCCTTATTACTTATTGCAATTCTGCTCTTATCAGGTTGTAAAAGCAAACGGCTAGTTAATAAAGCCGTGAAGCTTGAAAACTCAGGATTATATACTGATGCAGCAAATATGTATTACTATTCACTTGATGCCAACAGTAATAATATTGAGGCAAAGGTGGGGCTTCAGCGTACCGGGCAGATGGTACTTGAGGACAGGATTAAAGCCTTTAAAGAACAATACAACAATGGAAGTACTAAGGATGCTGTTTACACATTTCGTAATGCCGAAGCATACTACAAAAAGCTATCGGCATTAGGGGTTAAGCTTGAACTGTCAGAAGAGCAACGTGCATACTACAACGAGGTGGAAGATCTCTACCTGAATAAAAGTTATCAGGATGCTGTTAAGGCACTCAACCTTGAGGAGTTTAATAGTGCCGAACCTATCTTTAGCGAGATTCTTGCAATTAAGGCCAACTACAAAGATGCCAAATCGAAATGGGTCATAGCAAAATATGAGCCCATATACCTGGCAGGAACAGATAACTTAGCCAACAGATTATTTCGGAAAGCTTACTATGATTTTGCGACAGTTATTGATAGAACAGGAGGATATAAGAATAGTTTAGAGCTAAAAAATGAAGCTCTGGAAAATGCTATGATTACCATTGCTATTGTTCCATTTAGCTATCACAATAGCCGGGAGAAGGAGTTTGCTTCGAAATTGGAAACAAAGCTTATTCGCAACATTAATAATCTCAAGTCGCCATTTTACAGAGTTGTGAGTGACCGGGTAGTCCAATCATCACCGCTTACAAATTACAATGGAAATCCAACAAAACATATCCAGAGTCTGAAGTCAGTTGGTGCTAAGGTAGAAGCCAAAGCTATACTTACAGGTAGCGTTATCAGGATTTACAGAAAAACAGGAAAGCTTCAAAGAACAGAGAGACGAGGATATACCAAGAGAACCATAGAGGTAGTAAACAAGACCACAAACGAAAAGGAGAAAAAAATAGTTTACGACAAAGTTGTCTATTATGAGTATCGCAAAAAGAACCTTGTTCAGATATCATTAAAATATGCGCTAACCCGTATGGATAATGGTGAGATTGTCGTTTCTGACATCTTTACAAAAGAGAGAACTGATGAGATTAGGTACGCCGGATTTAATGGAAACTACAAAAGTCTAGTTCCCGGTTATTGGAAAGATAAGAACAAGAAATCAGACAGTGATAAAATTTATGATGACAGAAGCTCAGTTTATCAGCTTCGCAACCTTTTCAACAATAAAAGGGAGATGAGCAGTACCTACCAAATTGAGACTTATCTGCTTGGTCAGGCTTCATCTTCAATTGCCAAACATATCTCTAACTATAACCCCGAACAGTAATGATTCTGAGAATATACTCCATAGCAATAATCTTTACTCTTCTCGTGGGAGGGTGTGCCATAAAAAAGAGACAGGCTGAAATGGTTGAAGCCAGTAAACCGATATGGGTGAAGGAGAGGCCTTCGCACCCCAACTACTATTTTGGCATTGGCATAACCCCGAAGGTGGGCTCACCTCTATTGTATGAGGACAAAGCAAAGGAGCGGGCACTGGTTGACCTTGCCTCTCAGATAAACACCCATATTAACAGCGAAACAACACTCCATAGAATTGAAGATATGTCAGGAGTGCATGAGTATCTGAGCAGCCGGGTGAAAGCCACATCCACCGAGTTTTTAGAGGGGTATGAATTCCTTGACAAGTGGGAAGATGAAGATTACTACTATGTCTACCTCAGGCTATCGAAGCAGGAGTTTCTCACAAAAAAAGCAGAGCGAAAAGAGCAGGCTATAAAACACGCCACGCAGAAATATCGTCAGGGTGTAGAACAGGAGAGTGCCGGAGAGTATATTGAGGCAATGAGGCTATATGCTGCATCTTTGGATTTGCTGAGTGGTTATGTGAACGAGGAGACTACAGCTATTATTGATGGCGAGAAGATTGACCTAGTTGAAAAGAGCCAAATACGCTTAACAACTATTGTACGCAGTCTTTCAATCACAGCCTCTCAGCGGAGAGTTAACACAGAAAGAAACCATAATATTGAAGAGGGAAAAGTGATCTTCACAGTTAATGCAGACGAAGACAACCCTGCATCAAATATCCCGGTCAGGTTCTCCTACACCGGAGGTTATCTAATTAATGAGCTTAGTAAGAGTAGTGAATTGGGGATAATCCCCTCGCCTCCTTTAGAAGTTCCCGGACAAGAAGAGAACCTGTCGGTAAAGATAGATTTAGTTCAACTTGGCCGTCAGATTACACGCAATCTGTTTGTTCGTAAGGTTATTGAAAAGGAGTTTGCTAAAAAGGTTGATGTAACGATATTTGGTCCGTAGTAAGTTATCTTTTATGAATTGGATTAGTTCCATTTTTCGAAGTAATAACAACAACACCATTTTTCCCTTTCTCTCCATATTGCTCAATAGCCTTATCACCCTTAATTACCCGTATCGATTTCACGTTGTAATCTTCAATCTCCAAAACACCGGATACAATTTTCTTATTCAGAATAAACAGTGGAGTACCGACAGATTCATCAAAAGCAGACAACATCTCCGCAGCCTCATGGTCTGAATCAGACATCTTAAACTTTACAGGAACTACCATTCGGGTATTCACAACCTTACCATCAACCATCCCCGGTTTCCAATGCCCCGAAGAGTGCTTAACAAGTCGTATGGCTTCATGATTAAAAAGATTATTTGATGTTTGCGAAACATACACATCACCCACACTACCGGTATCAGTAACAACAAAGGAGACATATACCAACCCCTCAATTTTTGCCAGAAAAGCATCACTGGGATATTTTAGGTATTGCTCAAAGTACTTCTCAGTATTGCGTTTGAAACCCTCAAGGTATGGTTTCTTATCAACTACGGAATAGATATTATTACTTTCATCGTTTACTCCCTTATCATTTTGTGAATAGAGGTGGGAGGAAGATATTGTTACAAGGAGTACGATAATTAAAAAAATATTTTTCATAACATTAAATTTATACATTTCTATAGTCCGAAACACGGTATGTATTTTAC
>JALVBA010000291.1 GCA_027010905.1 Marinilabiliaceae bacterium | reverse complement strand
GTTCTGCATTGGTACATACCGATACCCATACCATGATCAGAGCTTGACCAAAAGGGTTCAAAAAGATGAATATACTGTTCTTTTCATTGTAACTCCCCCTTAATTGCTCTAAAAAGAGTTTTTCTATACTCTCGTTAGTCTAGAAACTCAATCTCCCATGACAATATCATTGAAAAAAAGTACGGGCAGTTGTACAATTGTCTGTATGAATATTATGGCAGATACAAACATTTTCTTGGCGGTAGCTTTAGATGAACCAGAAAAAGAGCATATTATTCAGATTACCTCAGGAATTAATCTTATTTCACCAGAAATATTGCCTTATGAAATTGGTAATGCGTTGTCAGCCATGGTTAAACGACAACAACTCACACCAGAAGAAGCATTGCAAGCTGAACAAAAAATTCGTTCTATTCCAGTTCGCCTCGTTGCGGTTGATGTTCAAAAAGCACTTAAATTGGCAATTAAATTCAATATTTATGCCTATGATGCTTACTTTTTATATTGCACAAAATCACTGAAATATCCCCTGTTCACTTTTGATAAACGTATGAAGCAAGTTGCAAGTGAACTTAATATTGAGATACTGGAGTAAAAAATGAAAGTTTTCACCTATTCAGAAGCCCGTCAAAATCTTTCAAAATTACTATTACTTGCTCAAACTGAAGAGATAGAAATTCGTAGAAAAGATGGTGCTGTTTTTTCATTAATATCAAAAAAGAAAGAAGATAAATCACCTTTTGATATTTCAGGAATAAAAACTCAAGCAACAACACAAGATATTTTAGATGCGCTTAGAATTTCAAGATCAGGCTCACAAGCATGTGCTTCCGGAAGGAATAACTTGGATTGATGGGCTAACTAGCGCTGGGGAAATTAATGATAAATTCTAAGGAATGGTCTTCTAATTGACGCACATGAATGCTTGCATGAATACTCTCCAATAGGGTTTTGCATTGGTACATACCGATACCCATACCATGATCAGAGCTTGACCAAAAGGGTTCAAAAAGATGAATATACTGTTCTTTACTGACCTTAACAGGGGAGTTTAAACAGAGTCGAACACTGTTATTGCTTGCTATAATCGTGACCTTAATTGGCTCTAAGCTTTGAGTGTGTTGCTGATAATTGCCGATAATATTATCTAATACCTGATCTAAAATGCCCTTATCTACGAGTAAGCTAGTCTTACTGCCATGCAGTGAAATAGTGACATTATGAAAGTCGGCAATTTGTTGCACCTGTTCGGATAGATTGAGTACGATGCGTTTATCAACGCTTTGCAATTGATCGGGTGGCAGATCCGTGCTTTTTATATTGATTTCTTTTTCTGTTAAGGTCTGGATGATCCGTTCTGAACGGATAAGAATTTCGGGTAGTATATTCTGTAGTAGGGCAATGACTTCTTGTTGGTTGTGCTGATTAATACTATTGATTTGGGTATTTAATACCACAATAAACTGGGCAATGTTTTTAATATCATGCAATAAAAAGGTATTGTATTTTTGCAGTTGTTTTTCTGTTTGGTAAATACTATTGGCCTTAATCAATAAGTCCATTTTTAATAATTGAATAAAGGTTTGCCAGAAAATTTGTTGAAAATGCTTTTTCTCACCCTTGGTTTTACCTCTAAAGGCTTTAATATGAACTGTGATCAGATCATCTAATTGTTCATTAAATTGTAAATAGTGGCCTTCGGGCTGGCCAAAATTACCCTCAATATG
>JALVBA010000290.1 GCA_027010905.1 Marinilabiliaceae bacterium | reverse complement strand
ACTTGGCACTGTAATAGTTTCTGCCCATTCATTGCTTTTTACTTTTCTAAAATCCATTTTAAGTGTATGTTTTGTTCCTAAAGAATCAAAAATATCTATAGAACTTGAGTGTGTCGCCGCATTAAACGCCTGAGAATATCCATGAGCAGTAGAGTTTGCAGGAAGCACTGTTTTTAGAGCTTTCATACTTGTTGTAAAGCGAGGATTTTCCACAACTGTTGCAGAGGTGTATGCTTGTACATCTATAGAAAGCACTGCACCGTTATTTGAGTTATCTATCTCAAATTTTCCCTGAGCATTTACCGTAATATCTACATTACCCCCACCGGCAGCTGCAGCATCAGCATCTGCCTGATTATCCATAGCTTCACGAAGCTCTGCCATAGTATGGAAGCGTTTGTCAGCACCTGCAGCTGTTGCCACATTTGTACCTGTCGCATCATAAGTATAATTGTAATAGTTAGCACCGCCATCAAAAGAGATTCGCACCCCTTGACCATCTTGTAGAGAAAATGCTTCCCCACTCCCGTTAAATAACACACCTACATCACCTGAAGGGTGGTTTCCTTCAACAACACCTGCAGTATCTACTTCATATACCGGAGAATAACTCTCCACTAAAGGACCTGAGTTAAGATTTGCTTTGAGAACAACCTCTGCTGTTGGATTTGCCGGTGTGGTTAATCCTGGAGCAATGTTTATATTTTGGATAGATGTAGTGGAATCTACTCTACCTGTATCAGGGTCTTTTAACCATCCTTGCGTGATAAAACCGTTGTTATCCACAAAGTTCCCATTTGCATCAAATTTAAAGTCCCCTGCACGCGTATACTTGTAAGTATTTCCACTATCTGGAGAAACTATAAAAAAGCCATCTCCTTGAATCGCAACATCTGTATTTTTATCAGAGTTTTGGATTGAACCTTGTGAAAATATTCTTGTCATGGAGTTTACGCTAGAACCAAGACCTACCTGTACGGGGTTTTTCCCGCCGAGTTGTCCCTGAGGAGCTGTTGCTATCGCTTTTGTTTGTGCCAAAAGGTCTGAAAAGTTCGCACGGGAATATTTGTACCCCACCGTGTTCACATTGGCAATATTGTTTGACTCAACATCCATTGCAACCTGATGAGATTGTAGCCCAGACACCCCTGAAAATAGTGACTTTAACATAATAAATCCTTTAAATTTATCTTATTTATTCTATTTATAAATAGTTAGCATTTAGTGTTCCAACTTTTTAGGCATCCATATTGAGTGCTTTTTGCACCATTTGGTCTGCAGTTGTAACAGATTTTGAATTTGCATCATAAGAGCGCTGCATCACAATAAGCTCAGTTAAACCATAAGTCATATCGATGTTGGATGATTCCAAACGAAAGTTCATAACATGGGAACCTATAACATTATTTCCTTGGGAATCCTTGTAAAACATTGCCTTGCCACTGTTAGAACTTTCATGAAATCTTGTTCCGCTGACTCGATTTAAAGCTTGTTCATTTGAAAAATGATAGACGGCAATTTTGCCAATACTGCTTTGTTCCCCATTGGAAAATGTTGCTATGATATCTGCATTTTCATTTACAGAATACCCGAGTAAATCTCCACCTATGGTACCATCAGCACGACTTGAGCTTGTTGCCATAGGTCTATCAGTAGCAACCACTCCATCAAAACCGCTGCCCATATCTATGTTTACTGGTGTGCCGTTATTATCTACACTTTTCAAG
>JALVBA010000289.1 GCA_027010905.1 Marinilabiliaceae bacterium | reverse complement strand
TCGGCTTCTACGCTCTCAATAACCCATTCTTCACCAAAATCTAAAACCAAATTGAAAAAATCTTTTGTAAAATTCATTTAGCTAAATTAATATTTTCCACAAAAATGGTAGTAGAACCAATTTGTCATTAAATTATGAAAAGTTAAACTATTACTCGATTTGTTTCGCCCCGATGGGGCTTTTAATTCGTTATTATAACATGATACTCTTCTATATATAATATACCCTTCCAAAATTACTCAGTACCTCAAAATAATATTTAGTCGTTCTGTTTTTAATTCCTAATTCGTAATTATAATCATTATCTTTGTCGAAATTTTTAAGAAATATTTTGATGCAGGAAAAAATAGTTATTCTGGATTTTGGGTCGCAGTACACACAGTTGATTGCCCGCCGGGTTAGAGAGATTAATGTCTATTGTGAAATTTACCCTTTCAACAAAGTGCCTGAACTCGATTCATCGGTTAAAGGAGTTATCTTAAGTGGTAGCCCTTTTAGCGTCAGGGATGAGAATGCACCTCTTCCTGACCTGTCGGGAATAAAAGGTAAGCTGCCTCTTTTGGGGGTTTGTTACGGGGCTCAATTTTTGGCTCATAACTATGGGGGAGAGGTTGCTCCTTCTGATTCACGCGAGTATGGACGGGCAAATCTGGGATATGTCGACAAGAGCAGTGAACTATTGAAAACAGTGGGTGACCATTCTCAGGTTTGGATGTCGCATGGTGATACTATTGTTAAGCTTCCTGATAATTTTAAGATAATTGCCAGTACTGAAGATATTGATACTGCCGCCTTTAGGGTTGAGGGTGAAGTGTCGTACGGCTTACAGTTTCATCCTGAAGTGTACCATTCAACCGAGGGTAAACAGATACTTCAAAACTTTGTGGTTGATATTTGTGGATGTAAAGCTGATTGGACACCCGATTCGTTTGTTGAAACAACTGTTAAGGGATTAAAGGAGAAGTTGGGTGATGATAAGGTTGTATTGGGTCTTTCAGGTGGAGTTGATAGCTCAGTAGCTGCTGTTCTGCTGCATCGTGCCATTGGTGAGAACCTCACCTGTATCTTTGTTGATAACGGACTTTTGCGTAAAGGGGAGTACGAAGCAGTGCTTGATTCGTACAAGCACATGGGGCTTAATGTTATTGGTGTTGATGTTAAGGATGAGTTTTTGAGTGAGCTTAGTGGAGTAAGTGACCCCGAAACAAAAAGAAAGATAATCGGACGTGTCTTCATCGAGGTTTTCGATGTGGAAGCGCACAAAATACAGGGTGTAAAATGGTTGGCTCAGGGAACGATTTACCCTGATGTTATTGAGTCTGTTTCGGTAAACGGGCCATCGGCCACTATCAAATCGCACCACAATGTAGGAGGACTGCCTGAAAAGATGAACCTGAAGGTTGTTGAGCCGCTGAATCTACTGTTTAAAGATGAGGTTCGCCGTGTTGGCCGGGCTCTTGGTATTGCTCAATCGCTACTTGGCAGGCATCCATTCCCGGGTCCGGGGTTGGCAATCCGTATCCTTGGCGATATCACCAAAGAGAAGGTTGCTCTGCTTCAGGAGGTAGACCATATTTTTATCGATAGTCTGAAAAAAAGTAAATTGTACGATGACGTTTGGCAGGCAGGGGTGATTTTGTTACCTGTTCAGTCGGTAGGGGTGATGGGAGATGAGCGTACTTATGAGAATGTTGTTGCCCTGCGTGCAGTAGCCTCAACTGACGGCATGACTGCCGACTGGGTACATCTGCCTTACGATTTCTTAGCAAGAGTTTCGAATGATATTATTAACAAGGTAAAAGGAGTTAACAGAGTTGTTTACGACATCAGCTCTAAACCACCTGCAACAATTGAGTGGGAGTAAGTGTTAGTGTAAAATAACAAGTAAAAGGCGAAAGTGACAAGGCAAAAATGGAGAGGTAGAGCCATTTAACTCTGTAGCCATATAACCAAGTAATCATAAAATAGATGAACAGATTAAAATTTCAGTGGGTTGTAGTATTAGTAGTGCTCGCAGGATTAATTCCTGCTAAAGCCCAATTATTTGATGAGAACCTGCAGAAATTACAGATGACGTGGCGAATTATCAATACGTTTTATGTTGATACTGTAAATCAACAAAAATTAACAGAGAATGCAATATCTGGAATGCTTAAGTCTCTAGACCCGCATTCAGTCTATATCTCGGCCGGTGAGGTGAAAGCGATGAATGAGCCTCTGGATGGTAGTTTCGAGGGTATTGGTATTGAATTCAATATTCTGGATGATACTTTAATGGTGGTTAATCCCATCTCAGGTGGTCCTTCAGAGAAGGTGGGTATTATGGCGGGCGACCGTATTGTTTCTGTTGACGGTGATAACGTGGCCGGTGTAGGACTGAAGAACAGTGACGTATTCAGGCTATTGCGAGGAGCAAAAGGCACTGCCGTTTTGTTAGGTATTCATCGTCGTAGTGAGAAAGATATTCTTAGTTTCTTGGTTGAGAGGGATAAGATTCCAATATTTAGTGTTAATGCAGCCTATATGGCTACCCCAAAAATAGGCTACATCCGAATTAGCCGATTCGCTATAACTACTAATGATGAGTTTAAAAAAGCAATGAGAAAGCTGGAGGATGAGGGTGTTAAGGATCTTATACTCGATCTCAGAGGTAATGGGGGCGGATACTTGAAAGCAGCTATTGATATTGCGGATGAGTTTCTGGGTAATAAAAAACTAATTGTCTATACCGAAGGAATCACAAGTGCGAAGAAAGAGCACTACTCAACAAACCGGGGCTTATCGGAGAATGGAAAACTGATTGTAATGATTGATGAAGGCTCGGCTTCAGCCAGTGAGATTGTTTCAGGGGCTATTCAGGACTGGGATAGAGGAGTAATACTTGGTCGGCGCAGTTTTGGTAAAGGACTGGTGCAACGCCCATTCTCACTACCTGACGGATCGATAATCAGATTAACAATTGCTAAATACTATACCCCATCGGGCAGATGTATTCAGAAAGATTACACCCATGGTATTGATGCCTATCACATGGAGGTTTACGATAGAATGAAAGATGGAGAGCTCTTTTCGAAAGACAGTGTTCGGATGTCCGACTCATTAGTTTACAAAACAAAGGTGCTTCATCGTACGGTATACGGAGGTGGCGGGATTATGCCCGATGTGTATGTGCCGATGGATACTTCGATGTATTCAGACTACTACCGTAATGTTGTTGCTAAAGGTATTCTTAACAGGTTTGTACTTAACTATGTTGATGAAAACAGAGATGCTCTGGAGAGTAAATATACCAATTTTGCCGATTTCAACAGAGAGTTTATTGTTGATAAGCCACTGATGTCAAAGCTTATCTCAGCTGCCGAAAAAGCCGGTGTAAAGATGAATGAGGAGGAGTATATCAAGTCGGAGAAACACCTGAGTATACAAATGAAAGCGCTAATTGCTCGTGACTTGTGGAGTACGTCGGAATATTTTGAAGTTGTAAATCCGTTAAACAAGGAGTACCTTAATGCTATTGAGCTGATGGGTAATAAATCAGAATATTTAAAGCTACTTAAATAGATGGCTGAATTTATTCGGGTATATGGTCTGGAGATTGCAGGCACATTAGCATCCATCGTTTATCTATACTACTCTATCAGAGAAAGGGTGTGGTGTTGGCCATGGGGGATTTTTGCTTCGATAATATCGATTGCTGTATTCTTTAGTGCCAGACTATATGCCGACATGGGTTTGCAGTTTTACTATCTGTTTATTAGTCTTTACGGCTGGTACTATTGGCTCTACGGAAAAAGTAGACAGGGAGGTGACTATGTTGAGATTATACGTGCAAAGGGGTTGCAATGGCTCTATCTTTTTCTTGCAGGTGTTGTGTTGTACATTATGATTTTAGGAGTTCTACTGTTTGTTCCCGACCGGCTGCAAATAGAGAAATCTTCGATGCCCTATCTTGATGCATTAACTACTGCGGCAAGTATTGTTGCCACCTGGATGCTGGCTCGTAAGATTATTCAACACTGGCTGATATGGATTGTTGTTGATGTTATGTCGATGGGTATGTATCTACACAAAGGGATGTACTTTTATGCATTCCTGTTTGTAGTGTTTAGTGCCGGAGCACTGTTCGGATATGTTGAATGGAGAAAAAAAATAGCATAAAATGAAACTACTATTAAAAGAGACTATTGACAAACTCTCACAGGAGAGTTCTTACCAATCAGTGTGTCATAATACTTTGGCACGCCACCCCATGCCATCAATCAAGAATCTGGAAAAGATTGTTGATCTGCTGAGGGAGCTGCTGTTTCCAGGATATTTTGGAAACTCTGTAATAGATAAAGAGAGTATCAATTACTATATTGGGGTTAATACTGAGAGGCTGTTCGAACTGTTGTCGAAGGAGATTTTTGCAGGCTTGTGTTTTGCCTGTAACGAGAAAGAGATTAAAGAGGGGAAGGGTGACTCGTTACGGCATAATGCTGATACGATTGCTGTAGAGTTTATAAAGCAGCTGCCTGAAATTAGAGAGATACTCGTTACCGATGTTGAAGCTGCTTACCTGGGCGATCCTGCGGCTCAAAATAGGGGAGAGGTTATCTTCTGTTATCCTGCTATTCGTGCCATATCCAGTTACCGGATAGCTCACTGCTTGCACGAGATGAGCATACCACTTATTCCCCGCATCATTTCAGAGATGGCACACTCCGAAACAGGTATAGATATTCATCCACGCGCAACTATAGGCAAGTTTTTTACCATTGATCATGGTACTGGTGTAGTGATTGGAGCAACTACTATTATTGGTGATAATGTGCAGCTGTATCAGGGGGTAACTCTGGGTGCCAAAAGCTTTCCTCTTGACGTCGATGGAAATCCGATTAAAGGTATAGACAGGCATCCTATTATTGAAGATAATGTTATTGTCTATGCTCAAGCTACCA
The DNA here is from genome assembly GCA_027010905.1 of Marinilabiliaceae bacterium. Taxonomy (GTDB): domain Bacteria; phylum Bacteroidota; class Bacteroidia; order Bacteroidales; family Marinilabiliaceae; genus JAADEM01. The sequence continues at coordinate 1,457 of JALVBA010000289.1, read as the reverse complement.
TCTTAGGAAGAGTTACCGTTGGTGCTAACTCGGTTATCGGAGGTAATGTTTGGATTACTAATGATGTTGCACCGGACTCTAAGATTATTCAGCTTCGGCCGCGTGATCTATTGCTGACAGGTGGAGGTGGAATTTAGCATTAAGGATATTGTACGTTTGTCTTTGATTTTATTATCTTTGCCAAAAAAGAGAATATTTATTCCTTTTAATTCATCTATTTGATATATAATTGCAACTCTATTTAGAACGTAGTTATTTTTTTTTATATTTGTATAGTCTATTTAGACACATCAGTATGGGATTTGATTTAGTTAATTGGTATAACGAAAAACGGAAGGGAGAAGTAATTCTGGAATATGTAGGTAGCATATCTTCTGATGTGATATCGAATTCGTTAGCCGAATTTGAATCCAAGGCAAGTACTTTGTCAGATTTGAAGAGGGTTAAAAAGAAGGTCTATAGTGTACTGGTGGAGTGTTTGCAGAATTTGTTTCATCACGTTGATGAACCCCCTGTAGATGCTAAGATAGATGAGAAAGATAAATATGGTGTCGTTGTTTTAAGTAAGGATGGCACTTTTTATAGAATCTCGACTGGAAATTTTGTTAAGAAAGAGAAAATTAATTCAATAAAAGATCGCATTGATCAGGTAAACTCCCTTTCGGATGAGGAGATAAAATTAGTTTATCGAGAGATTCTGAATAATTCGAAATTCTCAGGTAAAGGAGGGGGAGGACTTGGAATGCTTGATATAGTTAGGAAAACAGGAAATAAGTTGGAGTATAACTTCTTTCAGGTGGATAGTAGTTATATCTTTTTTGCTTTAGATGTTTATATTAGTTAACCGAATAACCGATAATGGAAACAATTATCCGTGAAGAAACCCTGAAAACGCCATACGTTAAGTTCGATGGCGAAAAGGGATTAGTGGAAATAAAAGGGAGATCGATACCAGAGAACTCCATAGAATTTTATAAGCCTTTAATTGATTGGCTTGATAAATTTGCCGACCAACCATCTGGTAAAACCAGTGTGAATGTGAAGTTGGAGTATTTTAATACTAGCTCCTCTAAATGTATTCTTGATATCTTCAGGAAGTTGGAGTTAATACATAAGAAGGGTGATGAGGTTGAGATTAACTGGTATTACGAGGAGGACGACGAAGATATGTTTGAGGCTGGAGAGGATTATCAGTCAATAATAAATATCCCTTTCAAAATGATTGAGATGGAGGAGTAGTTGTTTCAGGATTATTGTCAAAATATTCTGATATACTAAACACTCTTTTGCATGCAAAGATTGTGTGCGCCCTAAAAACAGAAGATTTTAAAACCGATTTGGATTAATCCTAATCGGTTTTTTTAGTATGTCGGGCATGGTAATAGGCTGGCGAGGTGCAAGTCCTTGTACGTGCCGAGTTGATAGGAAACGTTAGCGATTGGCAATGGTGTTGTGGG
>JALVBA010000288.1 GCA_027010905.1 Marinilabiliaceae bacterium | reverse complement strand
GGGCATTGTCTATTAATCGCACCTCTCTGGAATTGAAATTTTGGTTGGGTCTCATTAAACAATTATTTTTGGAAACTATTAATCGCACCTCTCTGGAATTGAAATTATTCCAATATTTCATCAACCATCCATTCATAACCTCTATTAATCGCACCTCTCTGGAATTGAAATCTCATTAATCGTAATATCTTCCCATCTGTTTTTTAACTATTAATCGCACCTCTCTGGAATTGAAATAGCGTTATGTGGCATTAACATGATACACCATAATACCTATTAATCGCACCTCTCTGGAATTGAAATAAATCAGTAGCCTCCATTTATTTTCCGTGAACCATACTATTAATCGCACCTCTCTGGAATTGAAATACTTGAATACTCGCAAACGCATCTTTTGAATTGTTACTATTAATCGCACCTCTCTGGAATTGAAATAAATTTGTTTCACAATTTGATATAAACATGAGTACTATTAATCGCACCTCTCTGGAATTGAAATTCAAGCGATGTAGGTATACATATTTTTGAAGATGACTATTAATCGCACCTCTCTGGAATTGAAATTAATTAAATAGTGTTTTTAAGTGGTTATGATAACTATCTATTAATCGCACCTCTCTGGAATTGAAATTGCAAAATACGTTGACATCACGTGAAGCCTCTCCTTTCTATTAATCGCACCTCTCTGGAATTGAAATATTTTATCTGCTGTCGCTGCTCTCGCCTTGCTGCAACTATTAATCGCACCTCTCTGGAATTGAAATGTGATATTGTCAACCTATTTTCTTGCTCTTCGCTTCTATTAATCGCACCTCTCTGGAATTGAAATAAATCAAAGATTAAAGAGAATATAGGCCGCTCCCCTGCTATTAATCGCACCTCTCTGGAATTGAAATCTCGTTAATCGTAATATCTTCCCATCTGTTTTTTAACTATTAATCGCACCTCTCTGGAATTGAAATATGATTCAACAGACTTCGTGCTGTCAAATTGCAAAGCTATTAATCGCACCTCTCTGGAATTGAAATTTCAGAGTGACAAGGTCAGGCAATCTATACCCGTGACTATTAATCGCACCTCTCTGGAATTGAAATCGAATTGAACGTAATAGTTTGCCAATACTTCAATTCCTATTAATCGCACCTCTCTGGAATTGAAATACAGCCGAGGTAAGTCTTTCCGCTTCCTGCTGAACCCTATTAATCGCACCTCTCTGGAATTGAAATTGTTTTACATTTATTTCCCCCTCTAAACTCTCCATACTATTAATCGCACCTCTCTGGAATTGAAATTCGTGAATGAAACAGTATTAATTATTCCGTAAATGGCTATTAATCGCACCTCTCTGGAATTGAAATTATAATCAAACTCTACCGGACTAAATTCTTTTATTCCGCTATTAATCGCACCTCTCTGGAATTGAAATGAGGAACGTCAGGCAATACTTGATGAGATTAAGGGACTATTAATCGCACCTCTCTGGAATTGAAATCAGAAAGAGTTTAGAACGAGAGAGCCTGCATGGAACTCTATTAATCGCACCTCTCTGGAATTGAAATTCGGTTAGATTAGATGATTTTTTAAGATTTAATATACTATTAATCGCACCTCTCTGGAATTGTCCCGATTTAGAGTTTCTATGCTTTGAGGAATAAAGGTTGTTCTTTATTAAACAATAGCTATTAATGAAACACATTATTAAAACCTGTAAATTACGATTCCCTCAAAGCCAAGAATCTCTTTATCGGGATAATCGCACCTCTCTGGAATTGAAACAGAAAAAAACGAGGTGAGGTATTGTCGAATCTCAGGTATGAAAACAAAATTATTTTCTGTAGGTAGAGATAATTCGTTAATACCTGGGTCAGATATATTTATAATAACCAAACCAACAAACCCGTCAGATTTTAAAAATCCAACGGGTTTGAAGAAAAGATTGAACGAACAACTATTTAACCAATAGTTTCCGGTTTATAGTTTTCTCATCTGTTTTGATCTGTACAATATAGACACCTTTCGGTAGTGTACCTATTTTTATTGACTGCTCATTATCGCCTGTCCACTCCTTGGTTAACAGCACAGCACCCGACATATCAACTAACTTAATTGATTCAATAAAGGTCTCATCAATATAGACAGTGAACTGTGTAGTACAAGGATTAGGGTAGAGAATGATATTATCGGTTGCCACTTCAAGTTCTATATTTGAAGCAACCGAATAGAACACATTTACCTTATCGGTGCTTGTGAGGTCTCCATCGCTTACCAACAATACAAAAGTATAAACCTCGGCAGAATCAAGGTTAGCCGGAGCTGTGAATGACGGAGTCATGCTGTATTCATCATCCAGAGTAAAACCATCAGGGGCAAACCAATGATAAGTAATATTATCATCTTCCGGATCGGTTGAAGCCGAACCATCAAGGCCATACTTATGCCCTGCTTCAACATAGAAGTTATTACCTGCTTCGGCAACCGGTGCATCATTTGACCTGTCGATTGTCCATGTTACAGAAGCTTTATGCGTACCTCCCAAACCGCTGTTATACTTATGCAGTCCTGTAAGATCGGCACTTAGTGTGTAATATCCGTTTTCAGCAGCAAGGTTATCAAAACCTGAAACGGTGTAAACCGTGTCTGAAACCTGACTTATTGTAACATTACCTGCCAATGGAATCTCAATACCATTGTGTTCTAACTTCAGCAAACTAACATCAGGTGATGATTCCAGAAGTCTGTTGGTAACCGTTAGGTTAATAGAAGCAGGATGAACTTCGTAAGTTCCTCCTGAAACATCATCCCACTCAGCATTGAATGCTGTTCTGTCAACAACTATATTGAGCTGAGAGGTACTGTAATTCCCTGCACTGTTTAAAACATGTACCTCAAGTGTAATATTACCTGCATAGGTGATATCAACAGGAACAGATAGCTCGCCGGACATAACACTCGCAGTGTCGTTCAATAGAGTAAGAGTTCCAAAATCATTGTAGTAGACCTCCACATCAACATTATCATCCAACACATCCATCACAACCTGTAGTGAAGTTTCGGAAGTAACATTATCGCTACTTGAGAAACCTAAGTCAGGTGAAATACGCAGGTTCTGCACCTGTGAAGGAGCTGTTCTATCAACCCCCCAGTTATACTCCTGAACTCCTGACCCGGCAAGTCCTGCTTCATCAAACACATCAGCCATATTAACTCTAAGAGTGTAACTGCCTTCGTAATATGTCAACAATCTGAACTGTGACAAGTACCAGATATTATTTCCCATATAATCGAAGTGCAACTGAGAGAGAGGTTGCTGAATGCCATCTTTCCACAGCTGAACATTTGAAACATCCAATCCGAACACCTTCTCACTAAACTCAATAGCAAATCCTGTAAAGTGATGACCATCGAAACCACTGTCACTGTCGGGAGTAAAACCTGAAAGTTCCGGCGGAGTGGTATCCATACTCCACGACACCGACTGCTGTATCAGCCCCTTCTCGCCATCGAGAGTTGCAATATTAAACAGGTCAACTGTTAATGAGTATTCACCATCAGAAGTCATCAAGCTACTCATACCAGATAGTTTGAACAGTTTAGACTCAACATCCATTTTTGTAATAGTTAAAGCGTTACTAATTACAACTCCATCTCTCTCCAGAATAAATTTGTCTGATGTTACGGTATTCTCATCCAGAGGAAGGTTAAACTTAACCATGATATAATCGAATGAAGATGTAATCAGACTATCCTGTGTAATCCCTATGAACTCTTCCACGGCAGGAACAGAGAGAAATTGTGTCCATGTAACCTGCTTGCCAACCTCACCATTATTGCCATTCAGATCAGATATCTCTGCTGCCTGTACAACAAGGTTATAAAATCCGTTTCCGGTAGTGAGAGCCGAAAGATCAAGGTTGTAATTTACGCTATCAACCTTAGTAATTACAACAGCTGAACTCATTATGTCATCACCGCCCTGAAATCTCAGAGTCATATCCTCATAGCTAAATGATGAAGGATCAATAGGCTTATTAAACTTCACATTAAGAGATGTTACAGGTTGAGAAACTACCGAAGATGGCACTCCGCTAATCAATTCAACTGCTACAGCTCTGTTTGTTAAGAACTTCCATACAACCGTATATTCGTGGTCGCCAACCTCCTCAATATTATCAACAAAATGGAAAATATCTTCGTAAACAGGTTCTTTTCCGTCAGGTAGAGTAACAAAAGTCAACCATGCATTATCTGTCGGAATAACCTTACCATCCCAATTTCGTGTGATGCTGACAATCTCATAGTTACCATGACCCGGATCAGGAAGCTCAAGATAGTTCCATCCCCGTTTTGAGGTAACAACCTTTAAAGTATTGGTACTCATTGACCCTTCAAAGGCAGCAGCATCAACTCCAAACACATCAAGCACAACATCACCCTGCGACATGTAAATAGCATCAGGTTGCTCTTTCAGATCCTGAACTTCATTAACAAGGAAATCATTTATTCCATCATCCGTTCCGCCATAAACCCTGATACTGCGAATAAGTTCGTGAAGCGTAGCTCCACTAATCAGACTGAGGTCAGGATTACCACGACTGTCGAGGTGAGTAACATTAGTTTCATACTTAATAAAATGGCCAAGCAAGTCACTGGTAAACCACCATTGACCAACAGCAGACGATTTAGGAGCAATATCCCCGAAATTAATATTTGTCAATCCTAACTGGCGTTCTTCACCATTAAGATTTGAACCAATCAATTCGAAATGGATAGAGAGTCCCTTCTCATTATCAATAATTTCAGGTTGAGCCGACTCAATCCTGACTCTGTTAGCAGCCCCGAAGCCGTTATTTACAATCATAACAGCAAGTTCAGCCGGTACAATTGGCTCAATAACATCTAATGTTAAAGCATCATCACCAAGAATATTGCGCTGCATAAAGTAGTGCAGGAACATATCAGGTGACGGATTTACCTGAAGTGTTACAGGCATTAAGTCTTTGGTTACAGTTAATCCGGTATAGGGATCAAGATATGAGAATGAACCTCCAAAAGAGTAGCTCTTTGGCACTGTTGGTGCAGCACCTTTTTCAGGTATAAACAGAATAGTTGCACTACCCTTCTCCTCACTTCCCAGCACTCCGGTACCATCAATACCGGTAAGAATATCCAATGCTTTAGTTTCTATCTGGAACAGATCGTTACTAAGTACCCCGTCTTCATCTTTTATTTCAATATTCATTTGAATATTTTGCATACTTCCAGTCTCATTTCCATTAAAAATAGTAAGAGTGCCTTCAAATGCCTCTCGTGTCATAACCACCGTTTGTGATATCTTTATACTTACCGACGCACAAACCGATGATGATTTATCCTCAATAGCCTCCTTCAATAAAGCATAAGCATCCACACGCATTTCATAAACAGAAGAGTACTCTCTTGACTCAGCATATTGACGTTCGCCATCCATCTGTGCGAGATACCCATCTATTAAGGCATGGTCAACAATATTAGAGTATGCTGCCGTAGGTGAAAAGATATTCTGACCCCATGCCTCCATTGTACTATTCCATCTAGTGGTATGTGCATCAATCTCTCCATCTAAAATATCCGTTCCGGCCATGGCAGCTTTGATTCGAATTATATCTGCATTACTAAACTCGAGTTTATTAGACATTACAGAATCCACATTTCCAATAAAATCACTAAAACTCTCCCTATAATCAGAATAGATAACACCAAAGTATTCGGTATAGTATAGCCGTGCTATTGAATCATAAGCCTCTGCATGTTTTAGGTCAGTAATATATTGCCGTAAAATAGGAGGCACATTATCTTCAAGGACACCATTCTGTTGCACATTTGAGAATGCTGATTTTAATTGATATGCCGATCCTGCTCCATTGGAATACTGATTATAACACACCTCAATTGTTCCAATTATAGACCATATACAACCTATAGGCCCCGGAATACATCCTATACCGTCACTAATTGTAAAAGAACCATCAGCCATAGAAGAGCCACAGGCAATGACTCCACCAACACCTCCTCCGGCACAACCCATAATAGTTAACAGAGTAGTATTGAGACATGGGTCACAATCATTTGATGATGTTACAGTTCCTGTAGAACTCCCAACGGATGAGGATCCGCTACCACCACCCAGACCTCCTCCACTCCAGCCTCCTCCTCCATAGTAACCCCCGCCACTTCCAGTACACACTCTTCCCGAAAATGAAAATAGGGCTGCGCCCTGATGCCAATGCATATCTGCACCACACTCAAAGCCATAAATAGTTACTGCATAATCGGTACACGATCCACTCGACTTAATATCTTGTGACGATTTAAGGTTTGACCAATCATTAACTGCTATTCCCGGTTCAGGTTGAGGAGCTGTTGTCCTAACCCTCATTGTAACCGGCACCTGAATAGCCTGCTGAGCAATCAGATCTGTCTTTGGGAAATTAAACACCCACTCATATTCAGGATCGTCAGTAGGGAAATTGAGTTCTACATCTTTGGCTGTTATAAGTCCTTTATTGGTTAGAGTGACAAAGAAAGTATAAGTTTTATCACCTATGAGTTCCGGCATAACATCTGGCATTTCCATAACTACTACAGGTGCAGGAACATTGGTTTCAAATTCCATTATCAAGTCAACCTGATAATGATCTTCAATATCAACCGGTATTACATCCCATGTATATGTTATTGCCTGATAATCGAGAAAAACAGTTTTACTGTTTGTTCTGCCTGGATCTATTACAATATTACTTCTGTATCCATCATGTTTTTCGGCTTCAACTGTAAGGGTGTAATTACCTTCAGCTATGCTGTCAACTTCAAATATTCCATCATCTCCTGTAAAGCCTTCTGCCACAATGACTCCTGTATAAGGATGGCGAAGAACAACATGTGCTGTTGAAACATGAGGAGCACTATCGGTAAAGTAGGTATATTCATCTACAACATCAATACGTAAGTTTCCTTTATCTTCCGATACTGATTCCATACTATACGGAACAGATAAATCGTCACCATAAGGTACGTGAACTACAAAGTTACCTTTAAGTGATAAGTTTAAAGGGATATCATTACCGGCATTAAGCATCAGTGTAATTACAGCCGTATCCCCAGATGCAACAGAGGCAATAGAATCCGGTGTCACAAGAGTCATAAAAGAAACATCAGGCAGTTCAACATTTAAAGGACCTGTCTCTCCCGCACCGTTATTAAATATTTGTACATCGTAGTACCGTATCTTACCCTTTGTCATTGTGGTATTGATACTGGCAGGATTACTCTCCAGATGGCTCTCAACAGCCTGACAGTAGTAGTATACGGTAAATTCGAATGAAGCACCCTCATCAGATGAGGCTTTAAGAGGAAACTCAATGTAATTTCTTCCTGTGCTTAATTCAAGCCCCTCTACAGTATAATGTAGCTCGGCGGTAGCACCACCTGCAAGCTTAGCAATAGTATCGATTGTCAGTTTACATCCATCAGGAAATTTATCCGACCAAAGAGAGACACTATTCAATCCAACATCACTTCTGTTGCGTATCTCAATTGTTCCGCTAATAGGCACATCTTTTTTAATATTCCAGATAAAATACTCTTTAGATGTTCGCTCCATACCAAGAATATCAAAGCTATCCTGTTCGTCGTTCATATCCTGACCGGGGTAACAAGAACCCACAATAAAGTGGCCTGTCTCGTAACCAAATGGTTCAAAAACGGTAGAGTAATCACCGTTATCATCTGTTGTTACATTCAGTACTCTGCGTACATTATCTAAAATAATATAGACATCAAGGTCAGTATTAGGAACAGGAGTTCCGTCAGCCATTACTGCACTACCTGTTATTGTGACAGGAGCAGCCTCACTTAACACATGAATTCCCGGCTGTGCTGTACCATTGTATTCTGGCAGTATTGTAAGTATTGAGGATAGAGCATCATTATTTACATATACCAGTTCTGAGATTTCAAACTCCGGATTGATTTTAGCAATAACATTGTATTTGCCGGTCAAATTTGGAATTGGCAATATCTCAACAAAAGGTAGAGTAGCACCTATCTGAACAGGTTCGGCCAGTTCGGAAACAAAAATAAGAGTATCGTTATCGTCAAGAATATTATTCTCCGACAGATAGAAGTTAACCTTAACTCCTGAAGCTGCCGTTCCGTAACCGTTGTTTATCACTTGCAATTGAACACGCAGGTAATCACCGGCTACAACAGAATCCTTCGCCAGCTCAATATCTGTCATTGAGAGGTCAGCCTTATTGACATCAGTAACATAAACCCACACAACTCCGGGATTAAAACCTGCTGATTCGGCCTTCATTGTCACCATCTGGTTACCATCCTCCTGACTATCATCTTTTGTTTTTATGGCAACCTGAACAGCTGATTCACCCGCAGGGATAGTAACAATAGCAGGCAGCTCAAGTTCTGTGGTGTCGTTAGTTGAGAGAGTTATCTCAAGAGCAGAAGTTGTATCGGTATTTCTGAATATTGACAGAGTACCTGCACTGTCCAAACCCTCTTTGAGTGAAGGTCGATCGACGGTAAGAGAAAACGATGGACCATCGTTATCAACAATAGTAAGAGTTTTTACAACCACACCACCACTCTCACCTGTTGCACTACAACTACAAGATGCAATGTAGATAGCTCCTGAGATACTGATATCTCTAAAACCATCAACCTGAGTATTATCAACAACTCCTACATTAAACTTTTTCGACATCTCATCTGCTTCAAGAGTTATTGATGCAGGAAAAAATATTGCATTAGGATCACTTGCCCTGAAATCTATTCGAACAGAACAGGTTCCGGGCTCTTTTCGGCTGATAATTCCCTCTGTAGCATACGGCCCGGCACTCTCGGCAACAGTGTCGTTAGCAAGAACCATCTCGATGGCCGGAATATCATCATCGGCAATAACAACAGACTTTTCGGTAGTTACTAAGCCGGCTGAGCTAATCATCAGTTTGGCTGTTTGCGAAAGCTCAGGCAGTGTGTTATCCACAACCACAACCTCTGCCTGTACGGAATTTTGATTTGCAGGAATGATCACTGTGGTCGGGAATGTCCATTGCTCAGACTTGTCGGTTGTCAGATAAACAACAGTAGAGCCGGCAATTATAAGATCACGCGAGATAGTTATATTAATAGCATCACCTTCCTGAAGTGTGTCAGCATCAAGTGTTAGTGATAAAGATGGCACCTCATCATCAAGTACAGCAATATCTTTTGAGATTGGACTAAACCCTGCAGCAGAAGTTGAGACAGTTACATTTCGTGTTCCATCGAGTATAGAATTGTCGATAGGTGTAATATCAAACATACCTGAAGAGCTGCGCGAAGGAATAGTTACTGCCGACGGAAGGTTAATAACTCCCTCTACCGATGCAGATAGATTTACGGTAAGCTCATTTGTAGTGTTACCACTTCGTGCAACATAACAACGAACAGCACCCGAATAGCCCTCTTTAACCTCAGCTGTTGGAATAGTCAGGTATAATTTATTAGATAGTGAAATTCGGTTTACTGAAGCTGCCTTATTATTTACTTCATTGCCCGGGAGCTCAACTATTCCTGTTGAAGGGTAGAGCTGAACCTCAATGTACGCCTCACCCGAAAAGTTAAGTATTTCGGGAATGACAAAATCAAAACCTCTTTCTTGGGTAGCGTTTTGAGCCAGTGGAACAGAGAAGTCGGGTCTACCGGCAAGGTTAACTTTGATTCCTGAGAGTGACACTATTGATACCCTCTCAGTCCAACCACCTATAGCATCAGCACCACCAATATTTTTCACATCCCAGCTTACAGTAATTGTATCACCTGGATCATAAGAGGTTTGGTTTGATGCAATATTTTCAACCAAAATATCAGGTAGAGGTTTAGTCTTTACTACAATTGCCAGCAACTGCTGATTGAGGTTGTTATCGTTGTCCGATTCAGGAACATTGTTATATACGTCAGCCTTCACAAAAAGGTGGTAATCGCCTGCATATTCGGCAGGCAGGGCAACAGACACTGTTTGTGTGTATGAGCTATCACTCTGCAACACACGGCTAAAAGCTACCTTTCCAATCAGTTTGTCATCACCCGAGAAACTATTATCGCTAGAGGCATAAACAGCATTGTACCACGAATGGCCTGTACGGGTATCACCCAACCCCAGATTTTTAACAGTAAATTCAACATTAAATGGACTGGAAGAGATTACTGTGTCTGGAGCAGTAAAGGAGGTTACAATCAAATCAGGCAGGTCTCTTACTGTGAAAGATTGAGTTACACAAACATCACTTCCACACTGATTCAGCGACTCAACATACCAGTGATAAGTTGCTCCATACTCTAAACTACTTGCGTAACTTGAGGTACCGTAAATATTACTCCGGTATGCTGTTATAGGCTGAAAATCGCCATCCTTCCACAGAAAGACACTATAGTGAGTAGCATTCCCTGCCGGCTCCCAGTAAACATTAAAGGAGTTGTCAAGATCCTGAGCACTATCCTCCGGCACAAGAGTACCGGCCTTGCCAACACCTCCACAATATGCATTGAGTGTTTGAGGAGAGTTGTAATCGGGGACATTATCAGCCTGAAAAGTCTGTGTCTCCGTAATATCGTAAACCTTGTTACCGTTAACATCAAAATATTTAAAAGTGATTACCTCGCCCGAAGTGGAGTTACTGAAGAGGCGAACCTTGTACACCATAGTATTTGTAGGGGTAAAAAGCACCGATGCTGTTTGAGCACCGCGAATTTTACCATCAACATAGGCAATAATTGCACCATCCTCGAGATAGCTACCGCTTAGGTTGACCTGATAGATATACTCCGAATCGTAATCAAAACTGTTCGACAGCTGAGTATTCGACGGGATAGCCGGAAGTTGAACCTGTGCGTTCATCACCCCGGGCAGAACCAGTCCGCCGGAAAGTACCAACATGAATATCAACCTCTTTAGTGCTACTAAACCGGCACTCTTCTCACTCTCTCTTCTATATTTATGTATCATAATTTTCATGATCCGTAATTGTTTAATTTGAAGTCTTAACAACCTTTCTAATAGTTACCTCATTATCAACCTCAACCTGAATGGTATAGATACCTGCTGCAAACTGTTGCATCTGAATGGAAACCGATTTACTATCAGGTAACTGTTCAAGCACCTTGTTACCCACAGCGTTAAAAATTGATACTCTACTAATAATCTGCGAAGCAGAAACTTTTAACACATCAGAGACAGGGTTTGGATATATGGTGAGATTGTTGAGATTAAGTCCATCAGAAACTGCCGTAGCTTCGTCAACCAATAGTGGCACAGGAGCAGAAGCGGCTCCATTAATAACATCAGACTTAAACGTCAGACTATAATCTGTTGATAGCTCACTGTTGCTGTCACTCTGCTTAACTCTGAACAGGATATCTTCACTGTCGCTATTTGAATAGTAAGTAAGCACAAATACATATCTGCCTAGTCCGGCAATATACTTAGCTTCCGACACTCCGCGACACTCATTACCAAAATATGCAACAAGCAAGTCACCATGCTGAATAAAATGGCCTCCTCTGTTTGAAGATACCTCAGCAATCAATGTTGATGAGTAGGCAAATACGGCAGTGTTCAAACCGTACATGTCGAGTAGCTGCTCACGACTGTACCTGCTTAGTATTGTACCCTTGGTAACACCACTTGCATCGTAAAGAAGTGCACCAGACTGCTCTACATTTATTTTATAACCCGAAAGAACTCTCATTGAATCAATCTCACCCGACCAGCCTGTTCCTTCAAAATAGACCGATGAACCGTCAACACCCTTCATCACCACATTACCTGTAGGTATTGAGGATGTCTTTACAGCATCATTGATTGCAACATTTTTATTTAGCAGGTATGCAATACTGTTCCAACCCGGCACAAGCGATATTGGAGTAATCTCAGGATTGATCTCCTCACCTGTTACCGATAGATTATCGGTTGTACCCTTTTTGAATCTAACTGTTCTGTTTTCGGGGAATGACTCAAGGTCACCAAACCAACCTGTGGAGGTGTAGTAGGTGGCAGAGTACTCTGTTGATTTCACATAGTCAAGATCCTGAAGTGTGAGACCGTTAAGCACATTTGTAACCGTCATGTCGGCAGGTTTCACATTTAACGACACCCAGTTCCAACCTGCGCTCAACTCACGCTGAACAGTATTGACAGGAGTATTCACAACAACCTTCCATGTTCGAACGGTAGTACCATCCTCGGCAGTTACTGAATAATAGACAGGCATACTAAAATCGTGTGCACTACCCGAAGCCGGAAAGAGTGAAGCCTGCTCTGAAATATTAAACTGAGGATTCATCGAGCGAACATCATAACCATAATGCATATTGAGAGTAACTTCATTGCCGGCAGCATCAATAGTGAACGACTCCATATCCTGAAGCATCACACTATCGATTGAAGCCTCTGTGCTGAGGATATCAACATTCACAACCGTAACCAAAACCTCATCAGGGTCTGAATCTTTTGTTCCGTCATTCACAACCAGAGTAAAGGTAAGAACAGAATCGCGATGCACAGCCGGTGCTGTGAAAGTAGGTTCAGCAACAGTCAAAGACGAGAGAGTAACATTTGTTGGAGCCGTCCAAAGATAGGTTATCGGATCGTGATCATCGTCGTACGACAAAGAACCATCTAGTGCGGCAGCTTCGCTCTCATTAACTGAGAAGTCCCCCCCCGCAAATGCCACAGGCTTTTTGTTTACCTGTAATCCGGTGATTACAACAGTATCAGCCTGTGAACTTACAGCACCGTCATTAACAACAAGTTTAAAATGATAATCGGTGTTTTGTGTAACCTGAGGCAGAATAAAGGAGGGCTTAACTCCTGTGCTGTTAAACAGTACTATTCCATCGAGCGAAGTCCAGTTGTAAGACAATAGGTCGTTATCGGGATCGAAGGAGACACTGCCATCGAGTGACACAGAGCTGCCTTCGATATAACTTTTATCCTGACCGGCATCAGCCACAGGTATCTGGTTAAGTTGAAGCACAGTAACAATTACTGCTGCTGTATCCGAATCATTTGTACCATCATTTACCACAAGCTTCAGCGTATAATCAGTATCTTCATCAACCCAGGGAGCAGTAAATTTTGCTGTATCGGTTGTACCATCATAAAGAGTAATTCCGGCAGGAGCAATCCATTTATAAATTAACGGGTCGTCATCATTATCGTAGGATGCGCTACCGTCAAGCTGTGCCAATTGTCCCTCCTGTACCGAGAAGTTCTGACCGGCATTGGCCACAGGTCTGTAGCCAACCTGATCGACACGTCGAACACTTCCTGCGATAAGAGATGCAAAAATTGTATTCTCATTTGCCGAAAAGGAGTTGAAACTAACATTTGCAGTAGCATTAAGAGCTAGACTATTTTTTATTCTGAAAATAAGATACCCTATTATACCCGAGGTGATACCATCGCCTGAAGCTCCTGCAACAGTAATGGTATTACCCGAAAGAGTTCCTTCAAGCAGAACTGCAGAGTGTGCATCAACTCTCACAAAGTCAAGGTTGGAATCATCAAAATTAAGTGACGATTTGAAACCGTAAATTTTACGCCCCGAAGGTAGCATAGATACGGTTATCGGCACTTTTGTGTCAACATCGAGTACGCCATCACTGTTGTTTATTGTAACATTACAATCATTAATTGTAAATATCCCACTTGTTATTGCAGCACCATGTGCATCGGTTGCAGTGATAGTAATCTCACCCCCTGACAGGGCGTTAATGTTACCCTGAGCATCAATTGTTGCAACAGAATTATCTGACACCTGGTAGTTGTAAGGTGCTGTTCCTCCCGATGCAGTTACCTGAAGTATGTCACCCCACAGCAGTTTCCCGTAATTGGGAGTAATGGTCAATGATGGCAGATTGTTTATACCTATGTAGTAGTTTGATTGCGTTGACCATGCAAGCAGCTCCTCATTGAAGCGCATATCGTTAAAATGCATCCACTTGTTTCCGCTACTGTTTGCTCTGAAACCAAGATAACAGAGTATGCCACTTCCTGTGATTGGTGATGATGAAGCAAAAGAGAGGGATATTGTCCCCGTTGAAGCATTGCTTTGAAATGAACCCTGAAAGTCTCCGATAACAATATCGTCAGACAGTCCGCTCAATCCTGTATCGTAACCTACATCTATCCTGCCTGAGTAGATACTTGTACCCGGAGCAACTTCAATTCGTACCGGAATGTAGAATGTATCAGCAGGCCATGCCGACACCTCATCAATACTCATACGTACGCTTCTTACATCAAACACTCCTGTTGTGTAGGATGCTTCGCCATTACTATCGGTAACATAAACTTTTGTAGTACCTGCTCCCACAGCCTGAACTTTTGACTGTTCGGTAATAACAGCAACTGAACTGTTCTCTACCGAGTAAGTGTAGGGCGATTCACCACCCGAGACACTCATCTGAACCTCATCACCTATAAACATATTACTGTAATCAGGGTAGATATTTGGATAGGAGCGTTGAGCCATTGAAATATAACCATTGTCGTAAACCGACAGTGGATTACGTTCGTTTAGGTAACTCTCGCTTGTGTTGAACGAGATGTAGGTACCTCCATATCTTTTAGAGACAAACTTCAGGTTAATCATTTCTCCTGTACCGGTAAGCGATGATGAACCTGCCCCTGCCATAATTATGGTTCCGGCATTCGAGCTGTTAACCGTAGGATCTCCCCACGATGCAAGAACAGAGCCTGTACCATCAACACCAAGAAACTCAAGGTATGTTGGTGAGTAAGTCACATAAAACCTGTAGGAGTAGACTTCACGACCGGTAAACACCGAGTCAGCATTTATAGTTACAGTAAAAGTGTCCTTCTCAGTAATTGACGCATCCGGGATACGAAATCCCAAAGGTGTCTGAGCTGTTACTTTTCCACCACCCCACATCAGCAGGGTGAAAAGGAAGAGAACAAATACTCTATATTTAAAACTATTTTTCGTTAACATAGTTGTATGGTTTTTAAATATCTTTAGTCACGGTGTGGCTTGGAGCCACGCCGTGACTTTGGCACTTACATTCAAATTATTTTACAACCAACTTACGGGTAACAACAAAGTCATCACCTCTGACGGTAACGATATAGACTTTTGAAGGATAGTGTGATCCTGTTGCTTCAGGCTTGAATGTTAACAGTGATTGTCCGGCAGCTACGTTACCAAGCTCAACCTGATTAGTCAACTGACCCGAAACATCGTAAACAGAAATTACAAGATTCGTTTGTGCTGCTATAAGGTTAATGTCCGCTTTACATTCATTACCAACACTGTAAATATTAAGAGCCGATATTGCGTCAACTCCATCAATACCGGTAACAACATCGTTGCTTCCTACTGAAACAGTGAACGTAGCATCCTCTGACATTTCATTTGCTGTGAGTTTTTCCAGACTGATATCTGAAACAGTCTGCTCACCCTCTACAAACTCAAACACAAGAGTTATGTCGTTGCTGTTAAATTCAAAATCGATGGCCGAAGCAACAGATATCTTAACTATACCGCTTTTTTGGTCATAACCCGATACAACCATTACATCCGAAGGAACACCCTCTGTATTTAGTTCGATAAATCTTATATGTGCCGGATTGGTAGCAATCTCCATATCCATCGACTTCACTGTTTCGGCGGTTGTGAATGATACCGGAACATTAAATCTTGTATTCACCGGGTCAAGTCTGGTTGGAGCAGATAGTGACACCAACGAAGATAGAGAACCTGATTTAAGCTGAGCTATTCCTGCCGAAGGTTCGAAACTAGAGATTGAGCCAATGGTGTACTGTAGAATAAGTGAGGCATCGTAACTTGTTACCGAGCCATTGAAACTTACATCAGCCACCTCAGCCTGTTTTGTAGTAAGAGTAATATTCCCAACGCTACTTTGCAAAACAAGTGAAGCATCGTAAGGCATAACCTCACCATTCAGACTCACATCCCCCATCATTGGTTGTGCAGGCTGTGAAATCCAAGGGTCAAAATCAACATTGTCTGATACTCTTTCGCCCTCACCGGCAACATTTGATGTTGCATTGTATGGACCTGTGTCATCATTCCACCAACAGTTTTCAGCAATTACTGTTACTGACCCTGTCTCGTTCCAAATACCATATCCATAAGTGCCATCTGTACCTACAAAGTCGCAATTATCAATATCAGGAACACTGGTATTCCGAACAAGCATACCCCAGAAATTATCTTCAAACAGAGTATTATGGATAGTAGGTGACGAGTTATCGAGAGTTACTCCTCCGCGATTATAGCTATGAACACTATTTGAGTAGTTTCGCGAACCATTCTTAATCACACAATTATCCAGCATACATGAGGCATCAATAGATTCACCCGGGAAATAGATACCGTACCACCAATGGTTATTGGCCACTGTGGCATCTCCATCACCAAAAGTATCGCCACCGTAAAAATCATCCCTGTCGGAAGTAAATACAATAGTACTGTCAACAGTTGCACCCCCATCCGCAATCAATCCTTTTCTAACATTGAGATATCCATACTGCCTGAATTTACAAACTACACCGGGCTTAATTGTCAATACGGCACTTGTTCCCACTGTGTATCTGTAGAACAGATAAGGGATATTGTCTACCCCGGCAAAATCTCTGTTGGCCAGAGTGGCATCCTGAGTTAGGGTAGCATTATCGACTATCTGAATAGCTTTACCTGTAGAACCTGCAATTTGATTTCCTGATGTAGTTGCCGGCCATGAAGTAGCATCAATGGTCATTGGGAAAGGAACATCTTCAAATGTACAACCGGTTATATTTGGTGTACTCGTACCCCTTAGCATAACACCTTCATCTGCTACATTGTAGAATGTACAGTTTGAAATTATTGGAGAGGCATCCATTGCATAAATACCGTGATTATACATATATCTGAAAATAGTATTATCAACAACACTGGCATCATCAGCCGATTCCCTGAAAACAATGTGGCACCCCTGCTTATTAACAGTTGTACTGACACCGTTTTGTTGTGTGTCAGTGGGATTTCCGTATGAATCATCCTCAAGAGATGTAAACACTACAGGATTACTGCTTATTCCCTGAACGGTAAGTTTTCCGTAAATATCAATATATCGGTTACCGTAAGCTTTAAACACCACTCCGGCAGGAATTATCAACTCATTATCAACCCTTATATTTTCATCAAGCAGGTAGGTTATATTATTATAGCCTGCAAAATTTCGTACCGGCACTGTTCCGTCAACTGTTCCTCCATGAATACTGATTCCAAACTTTGCAACATTAGCCATACTGTTACCCGAGAATGATGGATTAGCAAACATATCCATCTGGATGGGTGCATTACCAATATTATTAAAATCACTGTTAGAGATAACAGGAGCAGCATCTCCCAGAATAGACATTCCATGAGATTCGGAAAAGTTGAAGATTGAAGCATCAACAGCCACATTACAATTATCAATTAAAACACTCTCGCGATAGTACCTCACCTCAACATTTTTCAGTGAGTTAAAGGTATCATTTGAACCGGCATCAAACACAAGCCTGTCCCATTTGTGTGCGGTAGGGTCATCACCGCTATTATTATTTGTATTGCCCGAAACAGAGTTGTCATACATAGAGGTGAAAATAATCTTATCTGCTGTTGTACCCTCTGCCTTAAGACCTCCTAATACTGTAAGTCTGCTACTCCAGTAACCATCAAACTTAAATACAGTACCGGGCGAAACAGTAACATTTGCATTGGCCGGGATATTAACATTTCTGTCGTTAAAACCATAAGCCACATTTGTGTAACCTGCAAAATCCAAACCTCCAATGGTGTAGTCTCCTTCGTCAAATCCATTAACATAAACACCCACAAAGCCGGTATTTGAAACAGTGTTACCAATCAGAGATGGAGTGCCTCCGTTCATCTGTCGTGCAACAGGGTAGTAATTTATATCTTCAAAACTGTTACTTACCAATTGTGCATTATCAGAAAAGAGTACTCCCCAATAACTGTTTTTCACAACACTGTTTTTTAAGATGCTGTTATGTTTAACTTCAACAGCATAATAGTTACTGCTATATCCTGCATAAAGTATTTTCCAATACTCCAGATGAGATGTGGCAGCTCCTCTTAGCAATATCCTTCCTGAAGAACTGTTATTTATTGTTGTTGTTCCATCGTTATAAGTATCTCCCGGAGTACCATAATTATCATCATTGATATGAGTAAAAATTATTGGTTCAGTTGATGTTCCAATTGCATTCAATTCTCCGTTGGCTAAAATGTAGTAATCATTATCAGCACATTTAAATACTAATCCGGCATCAATGGTAAGTGATGCAGTATCCTGAATAGTTACATTACCAAACAGAACAAAAGGAAGGTCGGGGTATCCGGTAAATGAAAGTTGTGAAAAATTAGAATCGTCATAAACAGTTGAACCATATATTCCAACAGCTCTTCCCTCCTGCTCGTTAAACGCAATAGAGCAGTTGGTAAAAACCGGCTCGGCATTCATGTCAACATTAATATTAGTAACATTATGAGCAACTATTTTTGAAGCATTGAAATTACAACTATTGAAAGTGGGAATACTTCTTCCTTTAACCAAAAGGTTATAGTGATTGTCACTAAACACACAATTATTGAAAACAGGTGAACTTTTATCAATCTCAACAGCACAGTCCAGAATAGAGGATGGCCGATAAGTATAACTATTTTCTGCGTTAACAAATTTACAGTAATTAAATATACAAGCTGTATCAACAGCACTGTCGTTAATATTTATACCTTTCCAATATGCTGCTGAAGTCACCTTCCCAAAAGTTACCGAGTCGGTAACTGTTCCCTGAGCCTTTATTTTTCCGTATACATTAATGTATGCACCGGTAGTTCCTAACAATTCGGCACCTTCAAAAATCAACATAGTACCTGTTTCGGTAACTCTCAACTCCGAGTCGTAGTAGTATGGAATACCTGCATCAGGAAAGTTAAGCGTTGATGTCAAATCCCTGAAGTTGATAAACACATAGTCATTTGTATTTCCGGTAAGAACCACACCTGACTCAACATTCCAGTTACCGTTGCCCCTGAAATAAATTGGATAAGAACAGTTCTGAATAGTCGTATTATCAATATTTAAATCACCATTCGTATATATATCAACGCCATAGCTACTGAAGTTATTCAATGTAGTATTATTGGTAAGTGTTAAGCTACCCTTCCTGACATGTAGCTCATTGGCATATTCAACACTACAACCGTTAAGGGTTACATCAGCTATATCGGAGCCATACTCATAACCAACATATATACCATCCCAATAACCGGGCGTTGTACTTCCATTGGCAGTAAAAGTTGCACTGTTGGCATTCATCGTACCATATACAACAATGTATGTTCCTGAATTAAACTGAACAACTGTACCGGGTTCAATGGTAAGAGTTACTCCGGCATTAACCGTTATATTGCCTGTAACTGTGTAAGGGCTACCTGAGCTGGTCCATGTGACATTGTTGCTTAATGTACCACTAACATTGGTTTGAGCTACCGAAATAACAGAAAATAAAATAGCCGATAAAAGAAGTAAAAAATTCTTTTTCATATTCATTGATTTAATTGATTATAAAAACTGATAATATGTGTACAGGTTATTTAACAACATAAATAA
>JALVBA010000287.1 GCA_027010905.1 Marinilabiliaceae bacterium | reverse complement strand
TGTAAATATTCTAAATAATAATCATCACTTACTACATAATCCAAACATTTTTCCACCACTGTAGTTGGATATGAAATGCAAGAAATGGATTTCTTACCTTGAAACCGAGTTTATGCATAATTCAGGTTAGGAGTTTCGTTTAAATGATACTAAGTACTCCTATTTGTAAACCTTCACTTCAACAACCCCACTAAGAGCATTAAGAGCATTCTCAGCCAGAGCTTTCATCTCATCCTCCCCTGCATAGACAATTACCGGAGCAAGAAATGAAACCATATTCTTAATATAGTTAACCACAAATTCGCTGTTTGCAATACCACCGGTTAATATTATCCCATCAATATCTCCCTTTAAAACCACTGCTGCACCACCAATCCATTTTGCTATTTGGTACGACATTGCACTAAGGACAATTTCGGCATATTTGTTACCCTGCTCAATCATATGCTCTACTTCGAGTGCCTGATTCGTTCCAAGATGAGCCATCAATCCACCATTACCACTAATCTTCTTCTTCATCTCATCATGAGTATATTTGCCGCTATAACACCAGTCGACGATAGCTCCGGAAGGCAGAGTACCTGCACGTTCAGGCGAGAATGGGCCGTACCCGTCCAGTCCGTTATTAACATCAATAACTCTTCCTTTACGGTGGGCACCAATTGAGATTCCTCCTCCAAGGTGAGCAACAATAACATTAATATTCTCATATTTTTTCTCATGGATAGCAGCAAAACTTCTAGCTACAGCCTTTTGGTTTAATGCATGGAAAATTGACCTGCGGGGCATATCAGGCACACCGGTAATACGAGCCACATCCTGAAGCTCATCAACTACTACTGGGTCTGCGATGAATGCCCTTGCATTAGGTAGGCTATTGGCTATATCGTCAGCAATCAATCCTCCCAAATTACTTGCATGCTCTCCTAACACGCCCTTTTTCAAATCCTCTTTCAGAGCTTCGTTCACTTCATACACGCCAGACTCAATAGGTTTAACCAATCCTCCCCTACCCACTACGGCATCTATCCTCTCAATATCAATCTCAGCATGAATAAGCTCATTTAAGATAACCTCTTTCCTAAATTCATACTGGTCAGAGATTTTATCAAATCTCTTCAACTGCTCAACAGTATGTATGATAGACTTTAGAAAGATAGACTTATTTCCATCATAAACCGCAATCTTGGTTGTTGTTGAACCCGGATTGATTACTAATATTTTATATAATCTTTTCATGAGAAAATTTATTAGTTAATGTGTTATGTTTTAACTTTTCAAAAACATAAATAATATTCACGCTTTTCTATTTACGAAACTAAACTTAAATCCAGACAAAATCAACGGCACAGCCTTGTTTATATACTTTACATTGAAAAATGAGTGAAAAATCCAAATACAGTCTACTCTTCCAAGGAGGTGATAGTAGGATGATTACATCTTTTTTTACAACACCTTTAACCATTAATTTTCGCAATTCACAAGCTGTTTTTGAAATGGACTTGCTATTCTCTATAAACATTTTCGCCCAAGTCAAAACTTGTGTATTCGAATGAGTGGTAATCTCGCAAAGAAGTATCCTGAATCTTCTACATTTTTTTACAAAGATAATTACTTACGACACACTTTTATTATAGACCTTTAGGTCGGTATAAATAAGTTACCCCTTAGCACTCCTTAATTGTAAGTTTGACAATTTGAGGTCAGACAGGATGAAAGACTGATTAGTCCCCCCTGAATATAACTATTGAAGCTATATTCAAGGT
>JALVBA010000286.1 GCA_027010905.1 Marinilabiliaceae bacterium | reverse complement strand
ATATAGGGTGGCTTTACGGAGTCACCTTTTTTTTTGATTTGGCTGGGAGTACAAAATTTATAAATTGCTACTTTCAAATCTTCACTTTCAACTTATATAACTTTGATGAAAGGCCCTATTGCAATATTTGATTCCGGCTACGGAGGTTTAACGATTCTTGATAGTATCAGGAGGGAGCTGCCGGAATATGATTATATCTATCTTGGCGATAATGCCCGCACCCCTTATGGCTCCAGATCTTTTGATGTTGTTTATGAATACACGCTTGAGGCTGTTAAGAGACTATTCTCGCTGGGGGCACACCTTGTAATACTGGCCTGTAATACTGCTTCGGCTAAGGCATTGAGGAGTATTCAGCAGAAGGACTTACCCGGCATTGACCCTGAGCGAAGAGTGCTTGGAGTAATAAGGCCTAGTGTTGAGGTTGTAGGTAATCTAACAAAAACCAACCATGTAGGTGTTTTAGGAACTGTAGGGACTGTTCTGTCAAACTCCTACCCCTTGGAGATTGATAAGGTTTCGCCGGAGATAATTGTTGAACAGGAGGCGTGTCCTATGTGGGTTTCGTTGGTGGAAAACAGTGAGTTTGATGGTGACGGTGCCGACTATTTTGTAAAGAAGAATATCAACTCTCTTTTCGAAAGAGATTCTAAGATAGATACTCTTATTTTGGGGTGTACTCACTACCCTCTGTTATTGGAAAAAATTAGGAAGTATACACCGCAGGGTGTGAAAATTATATCGCAGGGTGAGATTGTTAGTAAAAGGCTGCGTGATTACCTTTTTCGTCATCCCGAGATGGAGACAAAATGTTCAAAGGGGGGAGATGTCAGATTCTATACTACCGAACACCCCGATAAGTTCCGCGAGACTGCCGGTATTTTTTTCAAAGGGAATATACGTGTTCAGCATCTTGAGTTGTAAGGGGGAAAATGAAGCCCCTCCCTAACCCTCCCCTGAGGGAAGGGAAGAGTTTAGTGGGTGTTTTGTGCTGAAATTCAATTTACAAGATGGTACGATATTTAACCGAATGGCGGATACTTATCTTAATATCTCTCCCCCTTAGGGGGAGGTGGAGGGGGCTCTTTACTTATACCAACCCGAATACATCAGATAATTATTAGCGATTTTCTCAATCATCTCTTTTGTCTGATTAGGTTCAATATCTTTAACCTTCTTGGCAGGAACACCGGCGTATATGCTGTTTGGCTCAACAATAGTACCCGCCAGGATTAGCGAATTGGCAGCAATAATTGAGTTGTGTCCAATAACAGTATAGTCCAGTATGGTAGCTCCCATACCTACAAGCACATTGTCCTCTATCTTAGCACCATGTATCGTTACATTGTGTCCCACCGAAACATTATTACCAATATCAATTGTCGATTTCTGGTATAGATTATGCAGCACTGAACCGTCCTGGATATTTACCTTGTTGCCAATCTTAATAGAGTTTACATCTCCACGCAATACTGTGTTGAACCAGATACTGCAATCATCACCGATGATTACATCACCAATAATTGTAGCATTCTCTGACAAGTAAACATTATTCCCAATAACAGGGGTAAATCCTCTAACCGATTTAATAAGTGCCATAGCAATTTTTTTTTGTAAAAATACAACCATTTTTTCTTATAGACCTTAAGTTGATTCTATTTGATTTGTCGAGGGTATAAAAACGGTATTAATATTTAAGGTTTTCATTGCAAAAAGAGGGATGATTTTTATATTATCCGTTATAATACTGCTTGCATCACAGTTTTTCTTCTGAAATCCAAAC
>JALVBA010000285.1 GCA_027010905.1 Marinilabiliaceae bacterium | reverse complement strand
GTTTTTAGAGAATTTTAAAGCCATTGGTTTCTCGCAAACACAGTCGGCCGACAATTATATTACCGACTCGGCTGCAGGAGGAACAGCACTTTCAGCAGGGAAAAGAACCTACAACGGAGCCATTTCGGTTGACATGGACAAAAAACCGCTAAAAACAATTTTGGAGGAGGCAGAAGAAAACGGGCTTGCAACCGGGTTGGTCGCCACTTCGGCAATAACACACGCTACTCCGGCAGTTTTTATTGCTCACCAGCCGCAACGAAACATGTACGAAGAGATTGCCGCCGATTTCTTAAAAACCGATATCGATGTATTTATAGGTGGAGGAAAAACACATTTTACTCAACGAAAAGATGGCAGAAACTTAGTTGAAGAGCTAAAAGCAAAAGGATATCGTTACAAAGAGGACATCAACAAAATTAAACGAGTTAAAAAAGGGAAACTGGCTGCGCTTACTGCCGACATTCATAATGGAAGAGTTGAAGAGCGGGGTGAACTATTGCCAATTGCAACAAAAACAGCAATTCGAATTCTGAGCAACAACAAAAAAGGATTCTTTTTAATGGTTGAAGGTTCGCAAATCGACTGGGGTGGGCATGCAAACAGCACCATTTATATAGTTGAAGAGATGCTTGATTTCGACCGTGCAATTGGAAAAGCATTAGAGTTTGCCGAAAAAAACGGTGAAACATTACTGGTTGTTACAGCCGATCACGAAACCGGAGGAATGGCAATAACCAGAGGAGGTTTAGACACTGGCAACGTAACGGCAGCATTTTCAACACACCATCACACTGCCGTAATGGTTCCCGTTTTTGCATACGGACCGGGTGCCAAAGAATTTATGGGTATTATGAAGAACACCGATATTCACGATAAAATTAAAGAATTGCTTTTGGGAGAATAGTTGAACCCACACATCATGAAGTTGTTTTTTTTCTGCAGGAGGTACCTCTTGCGATAATAACAGTTCCATAATTGAAACAAAAACCATATTGGTGAATCATTCATTATAGATATTAAACCCGACAGTTGTCATACCTATGCCGGTGATGTGGAAGGTATCAGGAGAAGTATTTTTCACATTGGAGATGTGATGCTCAGTTTGCGAGGTGCATATCTACCGTTGGGAACAATTGAAACGAATCCTGTTATAAAGAGATGTATATCGCGTTGCTTCTTCTGTCCCATCAAACAACCTCCTAAAATGAAGGATGAGCTGATGGATAAGGTGAATTATTACCCCGAACAACACTTAAACAGGCTTGTTCATGAGGGGTGTCAACGGATTGTGGTTAACTGTTAAATTTCGCTATCTGGTAGCAACTACTTAGTCGACCATAAAAAAGGTTATTTTAGTATTTAACATGTTGATTTACAGGGTGTATTTATTGCAAATAAGCCTTGGCTTTTTGCCTGCATGACGGTAGGCAGGATTCGTTTTTTGTGTTAAGACAAAAATGAAAGGCGTATCAAAAAGGTAGGCGAACTGTAGTTAAAATCCAGTATCTGAAAAACAGAGAACTTTTTCACGTTTGACTATATAAATGAGCCTACGGATGAGAATCTTGTTTTTGTCAACAATAAATCAGGCACTTGTTACATCAAAATTCGTATCCCCTTTAAGAAAACAGGAATAACAGCCAATAATCTGTACCCCATAAGAATTGATGTTCGGGTGCAAAAAAGAGATGGAGAAACAAATTCCTGGCGACCTGATAATCCGCTTACGCCAAGACTTTTACTGGGATCCGACAATCCCGCTGATCTGGGTTGGTTAGTATTTGAAT
>JALVBA010000284.1 GCA_027010905.1 Marinilabiliaceae bacterium | reverse complement strand
CTGTCTTCTCCACCACCCTGTAAACAGTAATACAACTGTCAGGACAAACCATCGAGCAGTTAGTACACCCGGTACAAGCCTCGGGGTTACCCATCATTGAATAATGGAAGCCTTTGCCATTAACTTCAGCAGCTAATACTATTACATCAGAGGGACACGCAACAACACAAAGACCACAGCCCTTGCAGCGTTCGGTATCAACCACTATTGCACCTCTTGCTTTTCCCATATTTTTTTATTTTTTGTATGAACAAGTTAATTATAAAATACAGAATCAAAAATGACCTTCGTCATATCTAATCTATTTTTATTGATACATTAACAATCGTAACTCCTATGTAAAAATACCTATAATTATTGTTAATCAAACACTATTTGAGATAAATGAGCAACGGATTTATTGAGGAATTGAGTATTTGATAAATTGAGCAACTGATTCTCAACTCTCTCTTCTCAAAATCAAAATCCCTTTTCTTTTATCCATAAACACGGTTGAAAGCTTCAAGCCTTAATTTCAGCTCTTCAAACCTATCCTCTCCCGTTTGAGAAACACAGGCTCTTACACCTTCCATCACACTTCCTGAAATATGTAGTGAGATGGCACTAATGCCAAAATACAATAAACTTTTCAACAACTCACCACCTCTCATATTTCGATAAGACAAGGTGAAATAGAAACCATCAGCAATAGGCTCATCTATATCCGTCTCATACACCATGCTAAAACCATTTTCAAGAAACATTTTTTTCATTGACACGGCTCTTTTTTCATATTCGCGCACTTCGGCAAGGATATTATATTTTCCTTCAACAGCTTGCTTGTATATATCGGCAAGTGCAAACTGCGATGAGTGGCTAACTCCGGCTGACAGACTGTAAAGCACCCGGTTAATCAGAACTTTACCATAAGTTGCAATTCCGAATCTACTCCTCAAATTATCATACTCACGGTTGAACAGCTTGTTTGATATGCATCTAGAATTGAATCTACAACATGAGTTGAATTGACCGAACCATTTATATACATCTCTAAACTATTCAAATAGAATCATATTCTCAATTCTATTTTCAATAACACACTAGAAACCAAATTTTGTAGTTAGTAGATTTACCCATGCTTTCACCCGCTCTTCCGACTTTTCAGGCTCAGTGTCCTCATCAACAGGCAAACCCAAAAAAATACCATCGCGAAAACCTTCTGACTCATCAAAGTCGTAATCTTCAGGATCAACATGACCTACGATATTAGCTCCAAGCGGTTCCAGCTTATCAGCCATCCAACCTAAAGCATCAACAAAATGCTCAGGATAGGTAACCTGATCGCCTAAGCTGAATATTGCAACATCTTTTCCTTTCAGGTTAACTTCACTCAGCCCTTTACTGAACATATCCCAGTCATTAGCCAGATGATCCGAGTTCCAGTTAGTCATCCCAACCGTTGACACGCCAATAATAATCTTATCGTACTGCTCCATCAGTGTTGGCTCTTTGTCATTTACTGAGATTAAGTCAACTTTACCCTCACCAAACTCCTTTGCAATGTAGTGTGCAACTCTGTCAACACTTCCTTTC
Organism: Marinilabiliaceae bacterium; assembly: GCA_027010905.1. Taxonomy (GTDB): domain Bacteria; phylum Bacteroidota; class Bacteroidia; order Bacteroidales; family Marinilabiliaceae; genus JAADEM01. Next base: position 5,020 of record JALVBA010000284.1, on the reverse strand, counting down.
TCCGGTCCGTAAAAAATACCTGTCTTTGCCATTTTATTGAATATTTAGAATTACTAATATTTTGTAGATTTTGAAACCATAATCGTTTCATCAAATATGACAGTTTTAAATCGAATATGCAAACTAATTAAGGTATGTTTTCTTTTCAATTCGTAAGTAGATGCTGAGACGAATCTCGGGTTAAATCACAAGAATGATATTGCAAATGAGATTCAGGCAAAGCTGCAAAACACATTGAATAATATGTAAGAGTATTACAATTTAAAATTCCTGCCAAACGCATAATAGAGACTAAAGACCATAAGATCATTGTATTGCCCGGGTTTTCTTGAATCCCAGTGTGGATCGTAAACGGGGATTTCGCCATTGTAGGGTACGCGTACTCTTGCAATTGAATATGAGTATCGGGCGTTTATCCACAACCTATCAGTGAAATGGTAACTCACACTGAAAATTGTGGCATACTCCATTGTCTTAAAAGGAACCCTATTTTCTTCAGGAATCTTTGCTCCCTCTGAAAGTTCATCGGCGGATAACAGTGTTCCAATGGAGATTCCAGTTTCGAAAGAGAAGCGTTTGGTGTTAAACCTTAAAAAAACGGGGAACTGTATATAGTTTAGTGATATTTTGTACTCACGGTAATCACCCATCTCAACATTAGGGTATTTACGACTACCTTTCTGAATGTACTCTATTTCGAATTGTAAACCCCACTTCTCATCCTTACTTATTGACCGGTAAACAAACCCACCCACATTCAATCCAGCCTTATTAAACCCTGCATAAGAATCACCATCAACCTGTGTAAATGCAACGCCTAACTTAGGGCCTGCAACAAAATTCTGAGTGTAAGAGATTGTACTTAGCAGCACTAAAGCTGTTGTTAAGATAATACTCTCTAAAGCTATCTTCATCTGTTAGAAATTAATGGTTATCTGTCAAATTTCACTGGGTTGTTTAAGAAAACTTGGTTTATAATTTTGTTTCAAGTTTAGTAATTTATTTTTAAAATCGATTGGTTTTTCTATAAATATCTCTGATTTTAATTCATCCCATTTTTCGATAGCGTTAAAAGTTGTTTTGACATTGAGTTCTCTTCAGACTCCTACATACCCTCGATAGAACAAAGATATCTACGATTAAAAATCAACACTCCTCAATCCCTATAGCCCTTCAATCCTAGCCTTTAACCCTGATACCCCCTAACCACCTCAACAAACTCCTTAAGCAGTTCGGGGTTATTTTCGAAAGCATTACCCACAACCACAATGTCGGCACCGGCTTTACAAGCAGTTAAAACCTTTCTGGGGCTATTTAGCCCACCTCCTACTAATACTGGGATATCAATATGCGCCTTTACATCTTCAATTAAAGAGTACGGTACAGGATTGAGAGCCCCACTGCCTGCTTCAAGATAGAGCATCTTCATTCCCATCATTTCGCCGGCAAGTGCAGTTGCTGCTGCCAGATCACTCTTTCCGGAAGGTATCGGTTTTGTGTTACTCATATACTCAACAGAAGATACCTTGCCACCGTCAATAAGCAGGTAGCCTGTAGATATAACCTCCATACCGGAAGATTTGATTAGAGGAGCAGCAGATACATGATGGCTAATCAGAAACTCCGGGTTTCGGCCTGAGAGGAGAGAAAGAAAAAGGATTCCATCGGCGTGTGAGCTTATCTGAAAACTGCTTCCTGGAAAGAGGATAACCGGAATGTTAACAGAGTTTTTAAGCGTTTTTATTATCTCGTCTGTATTTTGAGATATTAAACTCCCACCTACCAATATAAAATCGGGAGGGGTAAGCCTGACCAGTTCAATCAACTTTCTAAGGCTATCCAATCCTGTTTTGTCGGGGTCAATCAGTAGTGCCAACTGTTTCTGTCCTTTTATCTTTTTATCTGTTATCTGCTTATAAATCATTGCCTGCTCTGTTAACGTAATAAATTAGTGTAAAATAGGGAGTCTCTCTGTATCCCATCAATACATCACTGTGTATACCGTCAAAATTAACATTAGCAGTAATCTCTCCCTCAGGGGCAAGAGTAAAGGGAGGTATCACAAAGCGCTCCTTAAATACCACATCTTTTCTGTCGAATAGTTTGAACAGGGTCTCCTTTGCTGCCCATATCGCGTTGTAGTAATCTATCTTCCTCTTTTTAGGAATGTATGCCATCTCGTCGTCACGAACAAAGCGTTGGCATACACGTTCAATTCTGGGAGATGCTTTCTCCATATCGAGAGCAGTGGGGTATGGGGCTATTGATACTCCTGCAAATCCGTTTGTGTGAGAGATGCCGATATATAACTTGCTATCTTTAAAATAGGGAGCGCCGCTCTTTTTGTAAAAAATCCTAAAATCATCACCCAGTATCTGCTTAACAATAACCCTCACTGCCAACCACTCCTTTTTACGGGGCGCAAACCTGAATGATTTCAGAGTTGCCTCATCCTCATCTGAGAGCTTTACCATTGAATAGAGATTCTCAAACGATTCGGTGATTTGCCATACCATCAGTCTGTTTCTGTTCTCAGCATCTATATTGAGGTATATCGGCATTTTGAAAATGGATTTGTGGTTAAAACTTACAAATATAACTGATTTACTGTCTATTTCCACGAAAGAGTTTCCATCAGATGAATAACATCCTCCTCTACAAATTGGATTGCCGGAGCCAGGCTATCTTTGTTGGGAACAGTGTTGAAATATAGTGCTCCCCGTAGAAAATGCTTTACACTGTCGGTTGCGTAAAACTGAACTGACGAGGCTGCATTTCCCTTTATCTCATACAAGACGCCATACACCGACTTGTCTGCATCCTCATAATACTGCTCGTTAATGGCATCGGCCTTAATGGTATGTTTGTACACCATCTTTCTGTTATCTTCCAAAAGCGCATCAATATTTTCTTTAACCTCGAAGTAGCTCAGATGCACAGTCCCTTTCAGCCGTGGGAAAACAATATTTGAATTGTAGCTTCCGGTGTGATATTCATCCTGTTTAATTTCTGCATATACCGGCATCTCAAATTTGTAGGGGAAGGTTGAGTCAAGCTGAACATACTCTTTTACGGGAAAATCGATGCGAAAATACCCGGGCTCTTTAGGGGTATAGCTTTGACCGCACGAGACCATAATCAGGGCAACAACAACAGTAAACGTATATTTACTAATTAATTTCATGTTTTTGGTTCATTTTCTGTTAAGACCTCTTCACTCTTTTCCGATTCCTTAAAGCTTAACTTTTTTATGCGTCTGCTGTCAGCGGCTAAAATTGTGAAATGGTAATCCTTGTAGGTAATAATCTCGGTTTTCTCAGGCATTGCCCCTTTTATCTCAAGCAGAAAGCCGGCAAGTGTTTCAGCATCTCCCCTGACTTCATCAAACTCATCTTCATCAATAGAGGTTATCTTAAAAAAGTCGTTAAGCAGAGTCTTCCCCTCAAAAATGTAAGTTCCGTCAGGTAGCTTACGGTATGAGTCTTCATCGATGTCCATCTCATCACTTATCTCCCCAACAATCTCCTCAATAACATCCTCAAGAGTTACTATCCCTGATGTTCCTCCATACTCATCAACCACGATAGCCATGTGTGTCTTTTGGGCTTGAAACTCATGTAGTAAATCATTAATCATTTTTGTCTCCGGAATATAAAATGCATCACGAATAAGTTTTTGCCAGATAAAAGAGGCATCCTTGTCAATATATAGAAGCAGATCTTTCACATAAAGTATTCCTTTAATATTATCGGGTGTCCCCTCAAAAACAGGTAGTCGCGAGAAACCCGATTCAATAATCATGTGCAGCACTTTTTTAAAGTCCCATTTAACATTGAGGTCAACAACATCAACACGTGCAGTCATTATCTCTTCAGCCTTAATATTTGAGAACTTAACAATACCCTCCAGCATCTCCTTCTCTTCAGCAATATCTCCCGAAGTAAGCTCAACGGCATGAGACAACTCGTCGAGAGAGAGAGCTCTTTTCTTTTTTGCCAGTCGTCTATTAACCACGTTTGTTGATTTTACCAAGATGATGCCAAGGGGTTTGAAAAGCTTAACCATTATCAACAGTGTATAAGCCATAAGGCTGGCAAATTTCTTTGGGAAGTTAGTGGCATAAACTTTAGGGATGATCTCACCAAAAAGCAATATTAAACCTGTAATGCCAACAATCTCAATAATCATCTGAAGTGTAGCCGACGAGCCAAAATCAACCAAAGAACTCATCAGAAAGGTTGTGAGAATAACAATACCTACGTTAACAAAGTTGTTACCTATTAAAATTGTGGCCAAAAGAAGTTCAGGATAGCTAAGATGTTTCAGCGTTAGTTTGTTGGTTTTTGTATCTTTACTTTTAAGCTCATCCAAATCTTTAGGTGAGAGTGAAAAGTATGCAATTTCCGAACCTGAGATCATTGCCGATAGCATTAGCAACAGAAGGCACACAATAATGCTTATTGCTATTTCTATGGTAAATGGATAAAATACTATTTCGGAAAAATATGGTGTTATCGCGGTTTCCAATCAGATAAAATTAAAATGGTAAGTCGTCACTATTATCACTACTACTGTCAGCCGGATTGTTCTGCCCCTGATGGGTGTCATTACTGCCACTCTTAGGTAAAGTTGGAGCTCCTGCCGAGCTGCTTTCGCCGGAATTGCCCGGAGTTGCTGATGCCGGGTTATCACTTCTCGAGCCCAACAGTTGAAGTACATCAACCACAATCTCAGTACTGTATCTTTTTATTCCGTCCTTATCCTCGTAAGAGCGGGTTTTTATCTTTCCTTCTAAATAGAGTTGAGTTCCTTTTTTAACATATTTCTCAACCACTTCTGCCAATCTGCGCCAAACGACAACATTGTGCCACTCTGTACGGTCAGGTATCTGTCTGCCATCTTTGGTTTTATACCCTTTGTCAGAGGTTGCAAGGGGAAATCGTGCAACTGGTAAATTCTCTTCAACGTAGTGCACCTCAGGATCCTTACCTACGTTACCCACTAATATAACTTTATTTAT
>JALVBA010000283.1 GCA_027010905.1 Marinilabiliaceae bacterium | reverse complement strand
TCAACAAAGATACCTCTGCTAAAACCAATAATGCTCTAAGAGATTTCTTCTCTCCAGAGTTTAGAAACCGTTTGAGTGGAGTTGTTGAGTTTAAACATCTTTCTCTTGAAGTAATTGAGAAGATTGTGGAGAGAGAAATAGTCAAACTCAATAAGCAGATGGAGAGTAAAAATATTACTATTAAACTTGGTAAAAAAGCACGTACTTATGTGGCTAAAAAAGGTTACTCTGATATTTATGGTGCAAGAGAGATTTCACGTGTCATTGATAATGAAATAAAAGAGGCATTAACAGATGAAATCCTATTTGGTAAACTTAGAGATGGAGGCTTTGTTAAAGTAACTTATAAGCAGGAGAAGTTAGATTTTGTCTTCAACGGATGAATACTATTTACCTTGTTTAAGAACTGCATATATTTTTCCCTCTGCTCGAACAGCGAGTGAAGAGGGACTTGTAGCTTATGGTGGGGATTTAAATCCAAACCGTATTCTAAAAGCATATAGGGAGGGAATCTTTCCTTGGTACTCTGAGGAAGACCCTATATTATGGTGGTCTCCAAATCCACGTCTTCTACTTTTTCCACAAGATTTTAAAGTTAACAAATCATTTCGTAGAGTTCTTCGTAACAGAGGTTTTGAGATAAAATTTGACCATGCTTTTGAAGATGTTATTACCCATTGTGCTAGAGTACCTAGAGTAGGGCAAGATGGTACATGGTTAACTAGTGAGATGAAAGAGGCGTATATAGAGCTTCATAAAATGGGCTTTGCTCACTCTGTTGAGACATATCTCGATGGTGAGTTAGTTGGGGGGCTTTATGGTCTTGCTTTGGGAGGTGGATTTTTTGGTGAGTCGATGTTTTCACTCACTTCTAATGCTTCTCGTGTTTCTCTCTATGCATTAAGTAATCTTTGTGTTGAAAAAAGTTATGATTTTATTGATTGTCAAGTACCAACACCTCACATGATAAATTGGGGTGCAAAATTGGTTGAACGAGATAATTTTTTAGACTTATTAGAAGCAACATTAAATAGAAAGACAGACTTTGGTTCATGGAGAAATTGGAGTTGGTCTTACATTGAAACATAGTATTAATACAGGGAGTACAAGGGTCATGGTCAACAAAGATATTAACTTCTCATTATGGTTAGATTTTATAGAGAGGGATTACCTCAAGAATGAGTTTTTAGCATTAATCGAAAATGGTATTGTTAATGGAGCAACTTCAAATCCTGCTATTTTTGCTAATGCTATTACTACTTCTTCTGCCTATAAAGAGCAATTAGCTACTTTAGAAGGAAAATCACCTAAAGAGAAGTATGAAGCGTTAGCTATTCAAGATATTAAAACTGCAGCACAGATGTTGCGACCACTTTATGATGAAGGAAATGATGGTTATATCTCTATAGAGGTTGACCCATTTTTATGTAACGATACCAAAGGAACTATTGAAGAGGGAAAACGTCTTTTTAAAGAAATTGGTGAACCAAATGTTATGGTAAAAGTACCTGCTACTCAAGCAGGGTATGAGGCGATGTCTGCACTTATGGCAGATGGAATCTCTGTTAATGCAACCTTGGTTTTTTCTCCTAAACAGGCAACACAATGTTTTAAAGCAATGACAAAAGGGATTGCTAAAGGTGAAAACTATGGTGCTTGTCGTGTTGAGGGGGTAATCTCTGTTTTTGTGAGTCGTTTTGACCGAGCATTAGATGCAGAGTTAGAACAAGCAGGAATTGAGCCTTCTAAGACAGGAATCTACAACGCAGCTAAAATTTACAATATGATAGAGGATAAT
>JALVBA010000282.1 GCA_027010905.1 Marinilabiliaceae bacterium | reverse complement strand
TTTATAAAGTAAATACCCTTAGTTTTGTAATCTGAAAGCAAGAAGAATTAAGCAACTATTAATATTCATTGATATGTCAATGTTCTATAAACCTCAACAATATAAAATAGCCGATAGGGCAATGGAGAATTTTATCGATGAGGATGAGATATGGTCGATATTGAATGATAACAGTAAACCAACAAAAGAGGAGGTTCGGGCTGTTATTCAACAGTCGCTTGCCAAAAATAGGCTAACCCTTCAGGAGACTGCTGTTCTGCTGAATGCTGATGATCCGGAACTTGTAGAAGAGATAAAAGCTGCTGCCAGGCTACTTAAACAGAGGATCTACGGAAAACGAATAGTACTGTTTGCTCCGCTCTATATTGGCAACCTCTGTACTAACGACTGCTCATATTGCGGTTTCAGAATAACAAATATAAAGCAGGAGAGGGTTACACTTAACAAGAAAGATATTGTAGAGCAGGTAACGGCACTTGAGGATAGCGGCCATAAACGGTTGATACTTGTATATGGTGAACATCCACGCTACAATGCCGATTTTATTGCTGAGTCGGTTAAGGTTGTTTACGATGTGAAACATAAGAACGGGGAGATTAGACGGGTAAATATTAATGCTGCTCCACTGGGTATTGAAGGATTTAAGACAGTTAAAGATTCAGGTATTGGTACTTACCAGATTTTTCAAGAGACATACCACACCGAAACATATCTTAAGGTTCATAAATCGGGTAGTAAACGGAACTACGATTGGCGTATCACCGGGCTCGACCGTGCTCAGGAGGCAGGTATCGACGATGTGGGAATAGGCACACTACTAGGTTTGTACGACTGGAGATTTGAGATTATGGGGCTGCTGCGTCATGTTAACCACTTTGAAGTGGTGTATAATGTGGGTCCGCACACCATCTCCTTTCCGCGCTTACAGCCTGCCTCAGGATTTGAGCTGGATGAGAGATATGTTGTGAGTGATGAGGATTTTACTAAACTGGTTGCCATTATCCGCCTTGCTGTACCGTACACCGGTTTAATACTTACGGCTCGTGAGTCAGCAGAGATACGTGATGAGGTGCTGCAGTACGGAGTGTCACAGATTGATGGTGGTACAAATATCGAGCTGAAAGGGTATACCGATAAGAAAGATGAGCAGGATCTCGACCATGAACAGTTTGAGATTAGTGATAACCGCACCCTGAATGAAGTGATAGAGGAGCTGGTTAACAGCGATTATATCCCGTCGTTCTGCACCGCATGTTATCGCCTGGGGCGAACAGGAGAGCACTTTATGGAGTTCTCAGTTCCCGGATTTATCAAAAGGTACTGTCAGCCAAATGCAATGCTAACACTCGCCGAGTACCTTGAAGACTACGCCCCGCCGGCCACAAAAGCAAAAGGGTATAAGCTGATTGATGATGAGCTTGCAGACTTTAAAGATGCGGAACTTAAAAAAAGTGTAGAGGCAAGGTTGGCAAAAATCAGAAGTGGTAAGAGAGATATATATTATTGAATAATGTGGAATCCCCTCCCAACCTCCCCACAGCGGCGGAAAAGCTGGGAGGGGATTCGCCGCAGATAAACCCTCGGTATCTATGGGTTTACTGAAAGTTTTACTTGGAATGGAGTGTTCTTTTGAATACCAATCAGTATCAGTATTACATTGGCTCTTCAATATCTCTGTGGAAGATTATTGCTTAACCCGAATAATTCATTAAAAGGTTGTAAAAATGGGTGTAAAGTGTTATATTTGAAATAGATAGAAATCAAAACAACACTTTTAATTACACCCAAAAATGAGCAATAAAGATACAGTTTT
>JALVBA010000281.1 GCA_027010905.1 Marinilabiliaceae bacterium | reverse complement strand
AGGGAAAATAGCTCATTTTATTCAACAGATTATACAGTTTATCCAAAATTAAGTTCATAACGTGGTCACAAATGCCTATCTTTATGTTTTAAAATTCGCTTGCGGATTTAAGGAAGTATAAAAATAATAGCCGAAATAGTAGTAAATTCAAGGGCTTTGACCTGCTTCAACTTTATAGTAACTTGAAAAATTTGAATTCCGCCCTGCCCCATACTTTCAATGGCTTACTTTCGTTTTTTTCAAAACTCTCTTCAATAAACTTTTTCGTAATCCTGCCTGATGTCCAGATGCTATTGTTTCAGAACCTTATCTTCCGGAATAAACTTTAACGAGACTGAATTTACGCAATGGCGTGTGTTCTTTGAAGTATAACCCTCATATAGGAAAACATGTCCCAGATGAGCCTTACATTTTGCACATATAATCTCTGTTTGACTTCCATCAGCATCAGGAATACGAATTACAGCTCCATCTATTTCATCATCAAAGCTGGGCCATCCACAGTGACTGTCAAACTTATCTGTTGATTTGTACAAAGGAGCGTTACACTGCTTGCAAACATAGGTTCCCGGCTTACTGAATTCTTCATATTTTCCGGAATAGGGTTTTTCTGTTCCTTTATATATAATCACATATTTTTCAAACTCAGTTAGTTTGTTTAATTTTACTTCCGAACTATCTTTTTGAGCCATTGCAAATAAAGAGTTAGTGGTGAATAGTATGAATAAAAAAAGTTTCATTTTGCATTACTTAGTTTCATTATAAATAAAGCAATAAAGTTCCATTTTTGTTCAATTTTGGCTCAATTTTATATATTTGTCGTTTTTAAAATAAATTAAGTATAAAAATACAATAACAATGGGATTAAACATTATCGTTCTTGCCAAGCAAGTTCCAGATACACGGAATGTTGGGAAAGATGCTATGAAAGCTGATGGAACTGTTAACCGTGCTGCTCTTCCTGCTATCTTTAATCCGGAGGATTTAAATGCATTAGAACAAGCCCTCAGGCTAAAAGACAAATATAAAGGTGCCACAGTTACAATATTAACTATGGGACCGGGTCGTGCTGCTGATATTATTCGTGAAGGGTTATACCGGGGTGCCGATAAAGGTTACCTGCTAACCGACCGTGCATTTGCCGGTTCTGATACTCTGGCTACATCTTATGCTATTTCGCGTTCGCTGCTGAAATTAGATAATATTGATATTATTATTGCCGGCCGTCAGGCTATTGATGGAGATACCGCTCAGGTAGGACCTCAGGTTGCAGAGAAGTTAGGTATGACTCAAATAACCTATGCCGAGGATATTATATCTGCTGAGAAGGGTAAGGTTGTTGTGAAGCGAAGACTTGAGAGAGGAGTTGAAACTGTGGAAGCACCACTTCCGGTTGTTGTAACAGTTAATTCGTCTGCACCTGCTTGTCGCCCTCGTAATGCTAAGCTGCTTATGAAATATAAGCATGCAAAAACAATAACCGAGAGTCAGAACGAATCGGAAGATTATATAGCTCTTGCTACCGACAGGCCATTTCTGAACATTACAGAGTGGAGTGTTAATGATATTGATGCCGACTCAAAATGGTTAGGACTAACCGGTTCGCCAACTAAGGTTAAGAAGATAGAGAATATTGTATTTCAGGCTAAAGAGGCTAAACATCTTACAGCAGCCGATACAGAGATTAATGAATTAATGAAAGAATTGATTGCCAATCATACCATTGGATAAAAAAATATTACAGATGAATAATATATTTGTTATTTGCGAGATAGATGAAGGTAAAGTGGCAGAGGTTAGTCTTGAACTGATGACCAAAGGC
>JALVBA010000280.1 GCA_027010905.1 Marinilabiliaceae bacterium | reverse complement strand
ACTATCCCACCTCTGATTGAGAATTGTCCGGGTTCGTACACAAAATTTTCGTGTTTAAAACCAAAATCAACTAACATTTCTTGAAGGAATTCGATGTCAACTTCCTCTCCTTTTATGATATCGATCTTGTGTTTCGATAATTCCTTTGGAGCAACAACCTTTTCGAACAGTGCTTCCGGGTAGGTGATGATAATCGGGTTGGTATTTTTGCCTGATGATAACTTTGCGACGACTTCTGTCCGTTGCAGCACATTGTTTTTGTCCAATGATTCAAAGACTCCCGGGCGTTTAAAGCTATCCGGAAAAAATAGCGACTTCGTTTCTGTTAGTATTGCAGCCAAATCATTTTGCAAATAGGCAGCCTCTTCTTTATCGAAAGCAATAACCAGATGTGTTTTGGGATTATTAGCATATATCCCCGACAGGACAAAGCCATCTTGGGCACCGGCGAAACCACTTAGTTGTAATCGCACCGGAGTGTCCTGATTAAGGATGGCAGTCATCTCTTTTATCTTCTGTGCATCCCGATATTTTTTCAGTATAGGCTGTATATTTTTCACGTCGCAAAAGTACACAAATAATGGCGAATCAATATTAAAATCATCATCAGGCTGCAAATTTGTTAGCGCTTAATGAATAACGATTTTATTTCGTTATACCTTGAAGAAGGCAAAATAGAATAGGGCACAGAAACAAAAAGGGCTGCCTCGAAAGACAGCCCGACAATTTATCCAAATTAATGAACTATGTATTGCAATACCCGGTCACCCTTATACTCAATCATTCGGTTATCTAAAACCTTTCCGAGCAATGCAATGCTTTACAATATTAACTTTGAGCCTTTTCGGAGTGGACTCAACTTTTCATGGTTAAGTAGTTTTACCGTTCTTACTAGCTGCAACCGCTTTTTCTTCGTTTTTATCATCATCCTGATCAGTGCCTGTAACAGCAGCTTTGATCTTCAACTCTATTTCTTTTGCTACTTCGGGGTTGTCAGCTAAGAACATCTTTGCAGATTCTCTTCCTTGTGCAATCTTTGTTCCTTTGTATGCGTACCAAGAACCACTTTTGTCAATAATGTTATGTTCTACACCTAAATCCACAATTTCTCCTGTTTTTGAGATGCCTTGCCCAAACATAATATCAAAAGTAGCGATGCGGAAAGGAGCAGCTAATTTATTTTTTACTACTTTCACTCTCACGTGATTACCAATCACATTACCTTCTTTGTCTTTGATAGCAGATCCCGAACGTCTAATATCCAAACGCTGTGAAGCATAAAATTTTAGTGCATTTCCACCGGTGGTTACTTCCGGATTGCCGAACATGACACCGATTTTTTCTCTCAATTGATTGATAAATATGCAGGAAGCACCTGTCCTACCGATAGTGGCTGTGAGTTTCCTCATGGCTTGAGACATCAATCTGGCTTGAAGTCCCATTTTGGAGTCTCCCATTTCTCCTTCTATCTCACTCCTCGGGACCAGTGCTGCCACGGAATCAATTACAATAATGTCAATGGCACCTGAGCGAATTAGGTTTTCAGTGATTTCCAATGCTTGTTCACCATTGTCCGGTTGTGAGATTAGTAAGTTTTCGGTATCAACTCCCAGTGCTTCTGCATAAGTTCGGTCAAAAGCGTGTTCAGCGTCAATGAAAGCAGCAATACCGCCTTCTCTTTGGCATTCCGCTATCGCGTGAATTGCAAGTGTAGTTTTCCCGGAGGATTCCGGTCCGAAGATTTCAAGTATTCTTCCTCGCGGATATCCATTGATGCCTAGTGCTATATCAAGACCTAAAGAACCGGATGGTATTGAATCTACA
>JALVBA010000279.1 GCA_027010905.1 Marinilabiliaceae bacterium | reverse complement strand
GTCCTATTTATAGAACACCCTTCCTGATATATTATCAACTCCTTTTATAAGTCAAAAAGCTATTTGTCATTCATCGATATAAGGAACTCTTCATTAGAGATTGTCTTACTCAATCGTTGGCGAATGAACTCCATTGCTTCAACCGGAGTCATATCCGACAGGAAATTACGAAGAACCCATGTGCGATTAAGGAACTCCTGCTCGATAAGCAGATCCTCGCGGCGTGTGCTTGAAAGGTTAACGTCAACAGAAGGATATATTCTTTTGTTCGACAATTTACGGTCTAACTGCAGTTCCATGTTTCCTGTTCCTTTAAACTCTTCAAAAATTACTTCATCCATCTTCGAACCTGTTTCAGTAAGAGCGGTTGCAATAATTGTTAGTGAGCCACCATCTTCAATGTTACGTGCAGCTCCGAAGAATCTCTTTGGTTTGTGTAGTGCATTTGCATCAACACCACCCGAAAGAACTTTTCCTGATGCAGGAGAGACTGTGTTGTAAGCTCTGGCCAAACGGGTAATTGAATCAAGCAAAACAACCACATCATGTCCACACTCTGTTAGTCGCTTGGCTTTTTCGAGAACGATGTTTGCAACTTTAACATGACGGTCGGCCGGCTCATCAAATGTTGATGACACAACTTCAGCATTAACGCTACGCGACATGTCGGTAACCTCTTCAGGTCGCTCATCAATAAGAAGTATAATCATATATACCTCAGGATGGTTGGCTGCAATGGCATTGGCAATATCTTTTAACAGAACTGTTTTACCTGTTTTTGGTTGAGCAACAATCAATCCTCTCTGTCCTTTCCCGATAGGGGCAAACATATCAACAACACGAGTAGAGAGGTTCGACATCTTACCGCCACTGATATTGAATTTCTCCTTAGGGAAAATTGGAGTGAGGTGCTCGAAAGGTATTCTATCTCTTACAAAGTCAGGTGTTCTCCCGTTAATCTCAGTCACCTTAATCAGGGGGAAATATTTTTCACCCTCTTTTGGTGGACGTATTGCACCCAAAACAGAATCACCTGTTTTTAATCCAAACAGTTTTATCTGCGATTGTGATACGTAAATATCGTCAGGAGAGTTAAAATAGTTATAGTCCGAAGAGCGTAAAAAGCCATACCCATCAGGCATAATCTCTAATACACCTGAAGCCGAAATGATTCCTTCAAATTCGTAAGGACGATCATCTTTACGCTCGAAATTTTTACGATGTCCATTATCTTTCTTGAAGTTTCTATCTTTTTGAAACCTCTCTTTTTGGGGCTGATTCTGTGTATTGTGACTGTTCTCTTGTGGCTTTTGTTCCTTGTCTTCATTGTCATTGGAAGGTTTTGCCACCTGTTCCCCTGTCTGATTCTTAGTCTCAACAGGTTTCTCAGTCTCAGATGCCTCAACACTCTTTTTGGGCTCTAATGTAACTTTCTTTGGAGGTCTGCCTCTCCTAGGGCGTTTAACTTCAACCTTCTCTTCTGAAGTGCCAACAGTCTCTTCCACCTCTTTCTTAGGTTCAGCTTTTATTGAAGCATCTTTTGTTTTGGAAGAGTTTTCTGCACTCTTGTTCTTGCTAACCCTTGGTCTTCGGGGAGACACACTCTTGGGTTTTCTTTCTGGTTTAGTAGTTTTTATAGGCTGTGTAGATTGAATAGCCTGTTCGTCCAGAATTTTATAAATCAAATCTTGCTTTTTAAAAGACTCAACTCTTTTAATTTTAAGGTCTTTAGCAATTTGTCGTAAATCCGGGAGGAGCTTTTTATTGAGCTCTAAAATGTCATACATAATTAAAAATGAATTATATTAAACGGGTAACGTCATTTAGGAATGA
>JALVBA010000278.1 GCA_027010905.1 Marinilabiliaceae bacterium | reverse complement strand
TTGCCGTAGAGTTTAACCCTAAGGAGAGTACTATTAACTGGTCTATCCATTTTTAATTATTAATGGGGTTACTAATACCTCCTGCCAAAAAGACAAGTTACACTATTTATTATCAACCTAATGAAAAGTATTATAATTACATTTTTAATCACGCTATTCCTTGTGGGTTGTAGTTCACTTTACAATGATAGTCGTATAATTATTGAAAATGACATTGTTAAATCATCAAGAAGAATAAGAAAGGAATACTATTACAACCGGCCTATAGAAAGAAGAACAAACTTAAACTTTGTTAAGCAAACTATTCTAAAAGAGATCTCTGACTCTTCTGGTATTAGTTATACTTTTTTTGATGTTTTATCTCTTACTTCTGATGCATACAACCCTGAAGATAAAGTGTTCCTAATTATTGATAACGAAATTATTCCTATTTCAGTCCAACTCAATGAATCAATAATGATTGATGAAATCAAAAAAGAGGAAGGCTCTATATTAACATCTGATTCAACTGAAATGACTGTTATTACCGGATATACTCCGCTTCATAATAAAATTATTAAACTAAGATATTCTGTTCCTCCCGATATAATGAATAAAATTGTAAGTTGTACCATCTTACAATTCCGATATTATTCAGGCCCACACAAGATTACCATCAAACTGAAAGGGAATAGATTAAAAAAACTAAAAAAAATAGTTTTGTTTGAGTAAATTGCAAAAAAAATTTTATATGGGGCGAGAGCGCAAACCGCACATAGGGATATACGGACGAAGGAACAGTGGGAAAAGCACTCTGATAAACAGATTAACAGGGCAGGATACTGCTATTGTTTCGGATATACCCGGAACAACAACTGACCCGGTGAAGAAGTCGTATGAGATTACCGGCTTCGGCCCTGTTATCCTTATCGACACTGCCGGCACAGACGATACTGGAGAGCTGGGGGGTAAGCGAATTGATAAAACAAATCAGTCCATCAAACATATCGACCTTGCATTACTAATTATTACAAACAATATTTTTAGTGAGGAGGAGGTTAAGTTGGTCTCTAAGTTTGAGAATCATGACACTCCCTACATTGTTGTTCACAACAAAGAGGATTTAGTATCATTAACCGATGATGTCAAAAACCGGATACTTTCAGAAACAAACGCCTTTTCTGTTATCCCGTTTGACCGCGAGAATGGTGACATCGACAACCTTATAAAAACCATAAAACAGGCTATTCCGGAATCAGCATACTCAATCCCTTCACTACTTGGGGATATTATTTCGTATGGAGATATTATTCTACTTATAACTCCCATCGACATTGAGGCTCCTGAAGGAAGGATGATTCTACCTCAGGTGCAGGCTATACGGGACATCTTGGATAACGATGCGGTTTGTATCGTACTGAAAGAGCGCGAAATGGATACATTCCTTCGGAAGACAGGCATAAAACCGGCGCTTGCTATAACCGATAGTCAGATATTTTTAAAAGCTGATGCATCCATTCCTAAGGATGTTCCTCTTACAAGTTTCAGTATTTTATTGGCACACTTTAAAGGAGATTTTGAGAGTTACCTGAAGGGAACCCCAAAGATAGATAAGCTTAAGAACGGAGATCGCATTTTACTTCTTGAATCCTGCACTCATCACGTGTCATGCGATGATATCGGTCGCACAAAAATACCCCGATGGCTGTCAAATTACACAGGTAAGAAACTTCAGTTTGATGTGGTTGCAGGGTTGGACAGAATAGATAGAGATATTACAGAATACTCTCTTATAATTCAGTGCGGAGGCTGCATGATTACCCACAAACAACTTGTTAACAGGCTAAAACATGCTAAAGAGAAGGATGTTCCTGTAACAAATTATGGTATGACCATTGCGTACATTCATGGCATATACAATAGAGCAATTGCACCGTTTAGTAAAACTAAAAATGAAAACCTGACTACATACCTTTAAAACATTTATTGACAAAAACATCTACACCTATGACAAAAACAGATATTTCACACGAATCTCAGAGCACTTCTACTCCTCCAAACAGGGAGTATCGCAAGATGGCTTTATTCATTGATCCAACCGGAGGGTTTGCCGGAGATATGTTCTCGGCAGCTCTAATCTCTGCCGGAGCAGATGAAAAACTGATGATAAATGCAATGGTGCTTGCTGCATCGAAAATAGGAGAGGCAACAATTTCAGTTGCTAAAACCAAAGAGAGTGCAACACGCCTGTTAATCGACATCCGGCATGACTACAACCATCTGTCAGGTCACATGGCGAAACATCTTTTGGCAGATATTTTTGCTAAACTGAATCTTGAAGAGAAATACAGGCAGTTTGGAATGACAGCACTCCAAAACCTAATCGATGCAGAGATTAAGGCTCATAAGGAGCATACATTCCTTACCGACCATCACCACCCACACACACATGACGAAGGGCATCACCACCATCACCATCATAGTCACGACCATGAGCACAACCATGACCATGACCATAATCACAATCATGGGCATCACCATCATGAAAAAGCTGAGGCATTTTTACACGAAGCACAGGATATACTTATAGATATTACAGGTGCGGCATTTGGCCTTCAGTTATTAAACACTGGAGCAGAAGTCATACTAACCGGTCCAATTAGTATAGGAGGAGGAACGATAACCTTCTCACACGGCACTCTGCCGGTACCTGCTCCAGCTACTGAAAATATTATCAACAAATTTAATCTACCGACAAGTAAAGGCCCGGTTAATTTTGAGCTTTTCACTCCTACAGGAGCAGCGATTTTATCGGCATTAAACCCCAGTTTGAATACCGGTGCAAATTTGGAAACCGAAAATATTAAAACAGGAACTTCCAGAGGGACAAAAGACCTTAACATCCCTCCTCTAAAAATTACTGTAAGTTTACAGAAGTAGAACGAAAACAGAAAAGGCTGTCAAAAAAGACAGCCTTTTTAATGATTCCAAAATCTACTCTAAATGTAAACATTCCCTATCTTAATCAGCTTCGGAATATTAAGAAGCTTAATTTTTCTTCCATTGAGCTCTATTAGGTTATCAGCTTTAAACTCTGACAAAAGCCTGATTACTGATTCTGTTGCAGTACCAACCATATTAGCCAGCTCTTCACGAGTTAAAGAAATTTGTAGTGTGAAATTATCGTCAAGCTCAAAGGTATCCATCAATAACAGCAGAACTTCGGCAAGTCTTTCGCGAACAGTTTTTTGAGCAATATCGGTAAGATATTTATTTGCCTCTCCCAACTCTCTGCATGTCAACTTCATCAAGTCCATTGCAAATTCGGGATTCTCTTTTATCAGCATGGTTAACTCTTCTCCGGGGATGTAACACAATACGGCATCATTAATAATCTTAGATGTTGTACATGCAAGCTCATCACTTATTACAGACCTAAAACCAACTAAATCGCCTTTTTTGGCGAATCGAATAATCTGCTCCTTTCCGTCAAATCCGGTCTTGTAAACTTTTACAATCCCACTGACTACAATGTAGGTGCCATTAATCCTACTTCTCTCGTTGTATATAGTACTGCCTCTTTTGTATAAAGCACAATTCATTATTTGATTCAGCTCTTCTGCCTCCGACTCCATCAGAGATTTAAAAATATCAAACGACATCAAATCGACATCTTCATTATAAGGAACACTTTGTAGGTTCTTCATAGCTTCTAAATTGTACTATATTCAACAATAATGTGACAAATATAACAGAACACTCACAAAGATAAAAAGAATTAAGAATTAACCATATAGATATTTAAAAACTTAAATCGCTTCGAACGCAACATTTAACAGAAATCATTTTCACAAACTAAATCATTTTTTGTATATTGTTATTTTAACAAATCCTGATAGCTGATGATTCGGATACTTGTACCGATTGATTTTTCAGATTATGCCTTTAATGCACTAAACTATGCTGTGAAGTTAGGAGAAGAGATTCCTTCTGAAATCACGCTTGCACACTGCTTTCCCGAGATACTTGATGAGGGAGATCTTGAAGTTCCGGAGGGTACGAATGATATGGGGAAGATAATTCAGCAAAAAAGGGAGAGTGAGAGAATAGCAATTGAAGATATCATTGAAAAAACCAAAGCCGGATTTAACAAGAGCCAACGTAAAAACATTACGTTGAAACTATTTTTTGAGATTGGTTATGCCGAAGATATTATTTTGAAATTAAGCAGTGAATTATCACCCGATGTGATTGTGATGGGGACAAAAAGTAAGAGTGAGACAATCAAAGAGCTTTTGGGAAGTGTTACCAGCGATGTGATAAGAAAAGCGCAGGTTCCGGTATTAACAATTCCAACTGAATCAAATATTGACCTTAACAGGATAAACAATATCCTTTTTATTACCGACTTCAGTGATACTGATTATAAATCGTTGCATAAACTCGTACTACTTATCTCTCCTTTTAATACACTGATTCACTGCATCAAGGTTAATGCCTCTACTCCCGACAAGTGGGATAAGGATAAAATGAGCAAATTTAGTGAGTATTGCGCAAGTACGTATCGTAATCATAGGATAGAAACGGGAATACTGTACGGCGAAAACTTCATCAACACTTTGGATAAATTTATAAAGGACAATAGTATCGACATTATTACCATGACACGAAAAAAGAGGTATATTATATCGTCACTCTTTCATCCGAGTATAACCCGTAAGATACTGTTTCACACAAATATTCCACTTTTGGTTTTTCACAATTAACGAACTTAAATAACAAATCTAAATATAATATAATGAAAATAGGAATTTTATCAGCAGGAGGCGATTGTCCCGGGATTAATGCCGCCATAAGGGGTGTTGGAAAAACAGCTATAGTAAGATATGGGATGGAAGTTGTTGGTATTTCAAATGGATTTAGCGGATTGGTAAATATGGATACTATCCCTTTAACAGAGGAGCTACTATCTGGAATATTGACTATGGGAGGCACTATCCTCGGAACCTCCAGATTGAAACCTTTCAAGCCGTCTGCAGGAGAGACTGTTGCAGACAAACCACAAATCATTAGAAACAACTACGAAGCTCTCGGCCTCGATGCTCTTGTTTGTATAGGTGGAAACGGTACTCAAAAAACTGCCAACCTGTTAGCAAAAGAGGGACTGAATATTATTGGCATCCCAAAAACTATTGATAACGACGTGTGGGGAACTGATGTTACTTTCGGTTTCGACTCTGCACTGTGCATCACCACCGATGCCATCGACAGGTTACACAGTACTGCAAACTCACATAAAAGGGTAATGGTTATCGAAGTTATGGGACATCATGCCGGATGGATTGCTCTCTATTCCGGGATGGCTGCGGGAGGTGATATTATTCTTATACCGGAGCTGAAATATGACCTCGATGTGGTAACAAACTATCTTCTTGAAAGGAATCATAAGGGAAAACCATATTCAATTGTAGTTGTTGCTGAAGGAATCAAGAATAAGAAAAGTAAGGAATCTGCCGCATCATACATTAGTGATAAGATTGAGAAGATGACCGGTCTTGAAACCCGCGAAACAATACTCGGTTATGTTCAGCGTGGAGGTAGTCCAAGTCCGCAGGATCGTATTCTCGCAACCAGATATGGGGCATACGCTACTGAACTCATTCATAATAAACAGTTCAGCACAATGGTATCATTAAAAAACAACCAAATTACATCCGTTCCTCTGGATGAAGTTGGTGGCAAGCTAAGACTGGTTGAACCCACTGATAACATGATAAAAAAAGGTACAAGTCTGGGAATTTGTTTTGGAATAAAGTAGAACCTTTGGAACAGGAATGCCTAAAATCCAAAAATCATTTGTATGTTCGATAATGATTTATAATCGTTTATACTTTGTGAATACCTTTTTGACAAAATATCACTCTTTCAAAACTTCATTATCTATCTTTGTGACTGATGAGGTTTTTGATGGAGATGAGACCTCATCTTTTACTAGATTTCATAACTTTTCAATTTTAAATCAATAATGGCAAACATACCTTTCACTCACCTTCACGTACACTCTCAATACTCAATTCTTGATGGTGCAGCCAGCATTAAAGGGTTAGTGCAAAAAGCCAAGGCTAGTGGCATGACCTCTTTGGCTCTGACTGACCACGGTTCGATGTTTGGGATTAAAGAGTTTTGGGACACCTGTAAAAATGAGGGGATTAAGCCTATCCTTGGATGTGAAACATACGTTGCCCGACGAACCCGTCACGATAAAGACAAAAAGAATAAACTTGACAATTCGGGCGACCACCTGATAATGCTGGCAAAAAATAAAACAGGATATAAAAATCTATTAAAACTGATTTCAACGGCAAATATTGAGGGGTTTTACTATAAGCCCCGAATAGACAAAGAGCTGTTGGCAAAACACCACGATGGCTTAATTGTATCGTCGGCATGCCTTGGTGGCGAAGTCCCCCAGAAAATAATGAACAACGATCTGGAGGGTGCAAAAAAAACTATTAAATGGTACAAAGAGTTGTTTGGAGATGACTACTATCTTGAGGTAATGTATCATCCAACCGATGAGCCCCAATCGAAAGCTTTTGTCTCTGACAATCAACTCTCTGTTAATGGTCAAATTCTTGAACTGGCTAAAGAGTTGGATGTTAAAGTTATTGCCACTAATGATGTTCATTTTCTTAACGAAGAGGATGCTGATGCTCACGATATTCTTATCTGCTTAAATACCGGAAAGGATTATGATGATGAGAAACGTATGCGATACACTAAGCAGGAGTGGTTAAAAACTCCTGAGGAGATGCAGCAACTGTTTGGCCATATTCCCGAAGTACTTTCAAACACCAATGAGATTGCGGATAAGGTAGAGATTTTTGAGCTAAATTCTGACCCCATAATGCCTGACTTTCCAATGCCTGAAGGATTTACTGACGAAGGAAAGTACCTCAGACATCTCACTTTCAAGGGGGCAAAAAAGCGTTATGGCGACCCTATCCCAAAGGATGCTCTTGAACGAATAGAGTTTGAACTCGACACAATTATTGGAATGGGATTCCCCGGATATTTCCTCATCACTCAGGATTTTATCAACTGGGCTAAAGATAACGGCGTGCTTGTTGGTCCGGGTCGGGGCTCTGCTGCCGGCTCTGCTGTTGCATACAGTACCGGCATCACAAATATAGACCCGATAAAATATAACTTGCTTTTCGAACGTTTTCTTAATCCCGACCGCATCTCAATGCCTGATATCGACATCGACTTTGATGATGACGGACGACAAGCTGTTTTAGATTATGTAACCAACAAATATGGTAAAGATAAAGTTGCGCATATCTGTACCTTTGGTACGATGGCAACAAAGAGTTCAATTAAAGATGTTGCCAGAGTATTAAAGCTCGATCTTTCAGAATCAAACAGGCTGGCTAAGCTTGTTCCCGAAGCTCCTAAGATGAGTTTTAAAAAAGCCTACAAAGAATCTCCTGATCTTGTAAAGGAAAAAAATTCTGCAAACCCTCTTATTACAAGAACCATTGGATTTGCCGAAGCACTCGAAGGGTCAGTACGCCAAACCGGCGTTCATGCATGTGGGATTTTAATTGGCAAAAACCCTTTGGATCAGCATATCCCTGTTATGCCCACCAAAGATGAAGATTTGCTTACAACCCAATACGACGGCAGGTATGTTGAAGCAATAGGCCTGTTGAAAATGGACTTCCTCGGGCTAAAAACACTCTCAATCCTCAAAGAGGTTATTGAGAACATCAGACTCTCAAGAGGGAAGGTTGTTGACATCGACACTATTCCTATAAATGACGAAGAGACATTTAAGATGTTTAGCGAAGGACACACAACAGCAATATTCCAGTTTGAGTCCGGTGGAATGAGAAAATATCTTAAAGAGCTTAAGCCAAACCGGTTTGAGGATCTTGTTGCCATGAATGCCCTTTATCGCCCGGGACCAATGGAGTACATCCCCTCTTTCATCGCACGTAAACATGGTAAAGAGAAAATTGAGTATGACCATCCGTTAATGGAGACATACCTGAAAGATACTTATGGCATTACGGTCTATCAGGAGCAGGTGATGCTGCAGTCGAGAGAGCTGGGTGGATTCTCACGTGGAGACTCCGACTCATTGCGTAAAGCTATGGGAAAGAAGAAGCTCGACTTCATGGCTAAACTGAAAGAGAAGTTCACCACCGGTTGTTTTACTAACGAAAAATTCATGAAAGGGTGTGAGGAGCAGAAGAAGGAGCCTCAAAAATTAATTGATAAGATTTGGAAAGATTGGGAGTCCTTTGCCAGTTACGCATTCAACAAGTCACACTCCGTTTGTTATGCACACATAGCCTATCAAACAGGATACCTTAAGGCTCACTACCCCGCTGAGTTTATGGCCGGTGTATTAAGCCGAAACCTTAACGATATTACAAAGATTACAACCTTCATGGAGGAGTGTCGTAATATGAACCTGAATGTTTTGGGGCCGGATGTAAATGAAAGTTTTCATAAGTTTACTGTTAACAAAAAAGGGGCTTTACGCTTTGGCATGGCAGGGATAAAGGGTGTTGGCTCAGGTGCTGTTGAAGTGATAATTAAAGAGCGAGAGAAAAACGGCCCGTTTAAAGATATTTATGATTTTGTAGAACGACTTCCTCTGACTACTGTAAACAAGAAAAATCTTGAAGCTCTCGCATACTCAGGAGGATTTGACAATTTGGGCGACTTCCATCGTGCGCAGCTATTCGCTCCATTAAGTAACGAAGACTCAAGCTTTTTGGAGAACCTGATTAGATATGGAAATAAATTTCAGGCAGATAAAGCATCGCAGGAGGCTTCACTATTTGGTGCCATTGCAAACGAAATATCAATAAAGAAACCTGAGTTGCCAAACTGTGAACCGTTCTCCCGGTTAGAAGAACTGAACAAGGAGAAGGATTCAATCGGCCTCTACCTCTCTGCCCACCCTCTCGACGATTACAGAATGGAGTTAAAATACTTTACCAACAAAAAACTTGAAGAGCTTGAAAATATTGAAGAGCTTGAAGGGAAAGAGATTGTTGTTGCCGGAATGGTTACTCATGTGAGAGAGGGTTTGACAAAAACACAAAAGCAGTACGCAATAATGACTCTTGAAGACTACTCCGGATCATACGAATTTCCATTCTTTGGTAAGGATTTTGACACGTTCAGCCACAAGCTAAAGAAGGAGCTTTTTCTGCGAATCAGAGGTAAGGTTCAACATAAAACATGGAAGAGGCAAAATGAGAAGGAGTTTCAAATTGAATATAAGGTATTACAAATAACTGATCTGGCTGACATCAAAGAGGAGAGCATTAATGAGATAAAGTTGAGGCTTCCGCTCTCAACCATAAACAGGGTGTTTGTCGACAGGCTTATTAATCTTCCAAAAGTAGAAAAGGGAATGGCCGTATTACGATTCTCTATTTATGATCAGGAGCAAAACAGCCAGATACAGATGCTATCCCGGAACTTTAAGGTCGCACTCACTCATGAACTGGAGACTCTTATTGAAGACTATCCGGAAATAACGATGCAGGTAAATTAATTTTAATAACTTTGCGGCTGAAAAAACAGGAATAATTAAATTATATTTTATAAAAACTAATTAGCTATGGTAATTGACGTAACTGATGACAAATTCGAAGAGGTAGTTTTAAATTCTGAAAAGCCCGTAATAGTGGACTTTTGGGCTGAGTGGTGTGGACCGTGCAGGATGGTTGGCCCTGTTGTTAAAGAGTTATCCGAAGATTATGGAGATAAGATTGTAGTTACAAAGATGGACGTGGATAGTAATCCTAATACTGCCGTAAAATTTGGCATTCGTAATATCCCAACTATTCTATTCTTCAAAAACGGAGAGATTGTTGACAAGCAGGTTGGAGCTGTTCCAAAAACTATTCTAGCATCAAAACTTGATGCCATTCTTTAATCGGATTTGTTAAAAAATTGTAAGCTGCTTTAATTATAAAGCAGCTTTTTTTATATTACCGAAAAATTAATCACTATGAAACAGCCTATTATTCTTTTTGTTGCTATTGCAATTACACTTCTTTACGGTTGTCAGTCACCAAAGACTAAATCGGTAAAAGTTGACAATGTGAAAAATGACAGTCTTAAAGTTTTCACAAAAAACTTCAATAATAATCCCGGATCTCAGGTTGAGTACAGGGTCCCCATGAAACTCGATACTGACGGCAAATATGTTAAACACGGTACAACCATCCGCTATTTGAAGTCAGGAAAGGTTGCAGGAAGGACTACCTATGTCATGGATCAAAAGGAGGGGATAAGATATACATACCATTCAACAGGAAAAGTTTACAAAGAACAACCTTATATAAACAACAAGCTCAATGGAATTTGCAAACGATACGACCGACAGGGAAAACTTACCGCTGAATATCCATATAATACTGGATTACCGGGAATAGGATTAGTTGAATACACCAATTTAGGAAAAAAAAGGCCTATTCCTATTATTTCAATTGTTAAAAAAGATGAATTAAAATCAAATGGCAGGTATAAACTAATATTAACTATTTCCGGAAAAGGCAAAGAAAGAGTGAAATCTGTTAAATTCTATCATGGAAAGCTTATCGAAGGAAAATATCTTCATAAAAACTTATCACCAGCAAGAAATTTATCTTCAAGCAAAGGAGAGATAGTTTTTGAGCTACAAAGAGGGTCTGTCTTAAAAAAAACAATAAATGTAGTAGCCGAAATTACTACAACTACAAACCTAAAATTAATTCTTCAAAAATCTGTCAATATTTCTGTACGGGGAGTTTAGTAAAAAAGTGGTGAGCCGCAACTCTCTAGAATAGCTGAGGCTTCTATTTCTAAACAAACATCTTCCCAATTATCTCAAAGAAACTCTGCACAAGCGGAACATACAGAATCCCAACAGTTATATATTATATGAAATAGTAAATTATTTACTTTTCTCTTCGCGCAGTTTTATCTCATCCCGTATTTTTGATGCCTTCTCATAATCCTCTTTTTTAACAACATCTTCCAACATCGCCTTCAACTCTTCCAGTGAACTGCTTACATACTCTTTTGGTGATTTCTGCTCTTGCACCTCAATCTCCATTGAGTCTTCATCTTCATGATCAAAGTCCAGAACAATGCCTGCCTTATCCATTATCTCATCATAAGTGTAGATAGGGCAGTTAAAACGCAATGCCAATGCAACAGCATCAGAAGTACGCGAATCGATATGCAAAGTTTCCGACTCTCTTTTACAAAGCAACTCAGAATAGAAGATCCCCTCTTCCAGTTTGTAAACCACTACCTCAACAACTTCGATGTTAAAAGCAGTAGCAAAATTGAGAAACAGGTCATGTGTTAATGGCCGTGGAGGTGCCAACCCCTCAAGCTTTATAGCAATTGACTGTGCCTCTACACTCCCGATAATAATCGGTATTCGCCTCTCTCCCTCCTCTTCTGCAAGAACAAGAGCATAAGCTCCAGTCTGTGTCTGACTATAAGACAATCCTAAAATATTAAGCTTTACCCTCTTTTTACTCATGATTTTTTCTCTCTTTCAAATTCTTTAATGGTATCTTTTAATTCCTCAACTATTAAAAGTAAATTTGTATTAAGGTTAAAACAAATATAACAAATACTTCTCTTTATAATCATAAAATAAAAGAAAAATAAAAATTTTGTGAAAGTATAAAATTTTTATACTTTTGCACTCCAATGATTTCTGAGGGGTAGACAGAAGTGGCTAATGTTATAAATTAAGCCCACCTCCGGGAGGTAACCATAAAAATGGAATTAATATGTACGCAATTGTAGATATTGCAGGACAGCAATTTAAAGTAGAAAAAGAGAAGAAGATTTACGTTCACCACCTACAAGCTAACGAAGGTGATGCTATTGAGTTTGAAAAAGTACTCTTAATCGACAATGGAGAAAAGGACATCAAAATTGGTGCTCCGGTACTGGAAGGTGCTAAAGTAACTGCTAAAGTTCTTACGCACGTAAAAGGTGATAAAGTAATTGTTTTCAAAAAGAAGAGAAGAAAAGGGTATAAAGTGAAGAACGGACATCGTCAGCAATTCACCCAGATTCAGATTGAAAACATTGAAGGTTGATAATTAAAAAAATTAGATAAAATGGCACATAAGAAAGGCGCAGGAAGTTCGAGAAACGGTAGAGAGTCGGAAAGTAAACGACTTGGAGTGAAAGTTTATGGCGGTCAGTCAGCCGTAGCAGGAAATATTATTGTTCGTCAGCGAGGTACTCAACATCACCCCGGTGAGAATGTAGGAATGGGTAAAGATCACACTTTATTTGCTATGATTAATGGTACTGTTGTTTTCAAAAAGAAAAGAAATAATCGATCGTATGTTTCAGTAGAACCTATTTCAGCTGAATAAGATATCGAAAACGTATTAAAAATCTCCTGATTTTATTACTTTCGTGATAATTTCAGGAGATTTTTTTTGCCCTAATAACAAAACTATGTTAACACTAAAATTCATACAGGAAAATAAAGAGGAGGTTATCACCCGCCTTAAAGTGAAAAACTTTGATGCCTCTGCTATTGTTGAAAAGATACTTGCATACAACGATAAGCGACGAGAAACCCTGACAAATGCTGAAATATCTCAAGCCGAAATGAACTCTTTGTCAAAAGAGATTGGAACTCTGTACAAAGCAGGAAAAACAGAAGAGGCAAACAGTGCGAAATCTAAAACCGCTGATCTGAAAAACAGTATTAAAAAGCTCAACAGCGAACTTGAAAAGGTTGAGGAGCTGCTTCACGACGAGTTAGTGCTGTTACCCAATCTGCCCCACAGCTCCGTTCCTGCAGGTAAATCTGCCGAGGACAATAAAGTGGTAAAGGTAGGTGGTTCAGTTCCTAAGTTACACCCATCAGCTGTACCGCACTGGGATCTGATAAAAAAATATGACCTTATAGATTTCGATCTTGGAATAAAAATTACAGGAGCCGGATTTCCGGTATACAAAGGTAAAGGAGCAAAACTACAGAGAGCACTCATAAACTTCTTCCTCGACGAGGCAGAAAAAGCAGGGTTCAATGAGGTGCTTCCTCCCCTATTGGTAAACGAAGATTCAGGTTTTGGAACAGGACAGCTCCCCGACAAAGAGGGTCAAATGTATCATGCAACAGCAGACAACCTCTACCTGATACCAACAGCAGAGGTTCCGGTTACAAACCTCTACAGAAATGTTATTTTGAAAGCATCTGACTTTCCGGTAAGAAACTGTGCCTACTCAGCATGCTTCAGGCGTGAGGCCGGCTCGTGGGGTAAAGATGTGCGGGGACTTAACCGTCTTCACCAGTTTGATAAGGTTGAAATTGTACAGATTACTCATCCCGAAAACTCCTATGAGGCACTTGACGGAATGGTAGACCATGTTCAAACACTAGTTGAGAAACTGGAACTACCCTTCAGGGTTCTGAGGCTGTGTGGAGGCGATATGAGTTTCACCTCAGCACTAACATACGATTTCGAAGTGTACTCTACTGCACAACAACGATGGCTGGAGGTAAGCTCGGTGTCAAACTTTGAGAACTACCAAAGTAACAGACTTAAACTTAGATTTAAGGAGGATGGAAAGAAGCAAACACAGCTTGCACACACTCTTAACGGGAGTGCATTGGCACTACCTCGAATAGTGGCCGCTCTGTTAGAGAACAACCAAACACCTGAGGGAATAAAAATTCCAAAAGTGTTAGTTCCCTACACCGGATTTGACATTATAAATTAAAAGTCTCTTCCATTTAAGTGGGTTTAGAGAATACTTATGATCTATATCTTTAATACAACATTCACAGTAGAGAAAGGAAGCTTGAAAGAGTGGGAAGTGTGGATACAGAAAAACTACATTCCTACTTTCAAAGAGCTTCTGCCTGATGTTACCCATCAGCTTCTTGAGATGATGTCTCACACCGAG
The DNA here is from genome assembly GCA_027010905.1 of Marinilabiliaceae bacterium. GTDB lineage: Bacteria > Bacteroidota > Bacteroidia > Bacteroidales > Marinilabiliaceae > JAADEM01. Next base: position 6,837 of record JALVBA010000278.1, on the reverse strand, counting down.
GAGGACTCAATTAACTACTCCTGCCAATGGCAATGTAGTAATCCTGAGGAGTTGGAGGTTATAAATAAGTACTCATCTATTCTTCTAAACAATCTGGGAGAGCAGATGGGAGAGAGATGTCTCCATTTCAGTTCCATACTAAAAACACATACTATTTGAGTAAAGAGCGCGTCATATTAGGTATCGATCCAGGAACAACAGTAATGGGCTATGGTGTTGTTCTTGCCAATGGTAACAACGCAAGCATGGTAGCAATGGGTGTGTTGGAACTGCACAAATACTCCGATCACTATCTCAAGCTAAAACGAATATTTGAGCGTGTAGTTGAGCTTGTGGAGACCTACTCCCCTGATGAGCTTGCTATTGAAGCTCCCTTTTATGGCAAGAATGTTCAGTCAATGTTAAAACTCGGGAGAGCTCAGGGGGTAGCAATGGCTGCTGCACTATCGCGCTCGGTTCCTATTTTTGAGTATGCTCCCCTACGTATTAAGCAGGCTATCACCGGAAGGGGAAATGCATCAAAGGAGCAGGTGGCTCTAATACTTAAACATCTGTTAAATCTGCAGGAGATGCCAAAATATCTGGATGCGACAGACGGTCTGGCAGCTGCTTACTGCCACTTCCTTCAGAACCAGAAACTCGCCTCTACCAGTAGTGTTAAGAGTTGGAAAGATTTTATCAGTAAAAATCCGGGCAGAGTAAACAGGTAGATGTTTTTTAGTTCTACCTGTTTTGGTGCTCTGCACCTAATCTAAGGAGCAACAGAGCAGTGCTATCCTTTGAATAAATTAACACATTTATAACAATGAACTATCTGGCACACCTTTACCTTTCAGGAGAGACCCCGGAGATAAGGGTTGGAAACTTTATTGGTGACTACGTAAAAGGTAACAGCTACAACAAATTCTCTCCTCAAATACAGAAGGGAATACTACTGCATCGCAGGATAGATGAGTTTACAGACAAACACCCTGTTGTTAAGCAGAGCTCTAAAAGGCTGAATGCACATTACGGCAGATACTCAGGAATAGTGATTGACATGTTTTATGACCACTTTCTTGCCATCAACTGGGAACTCTACTCCCGGGTTGAACTGTCACAATATGTAACAAGTGTACACAGACTTCTGCTATTCAACTATTTCAAGCTGCCTACCAAGGTTAAGCGGTTTTTACCGTTCCTGATTAAGAGTCGCAGGCTTGAGAATTACCGACACATATCCGGCATTGAGAAATCTCTGCAAATAATGTCAAACTACACTTCCCTTCCTGCCAAAACCGGTTTAGCAATAGAGATTTTGGAAAATAGTTACGAAAAATTTAATATTGAATTCAAACAATTTTTTCCTGAAGTGATGAAATTATCAGAAAAGATTTTGAAGTAACCCAAAAGTCACCTACACAAATATAACTACGTAAAAATATAAAATATCTATTGCAAAACTCTGATTTTAGCCCTGCTTAATGGCTCTGACCATTCTATCTTTTCCACTTAAGTCGCACTTAATTTGAATATTGGAATAGCCATTTTCAGAAAGAAGATTCTTAACATCCTTACCATAAATTTCATTTATCTCAAAAAAAAGAAGCCCTCCTTGCTTAAGCATCGTATTTGAAGTATTAATAATTTTACGGTAAAATATCAACGGGTCACTATCTTCAGCAAAAAGTGCCTGATGGGGTTCATACTTAAGTACATTTGGCTCCATCAACTCTTTTTCAGATTTAAGCACGTAAGGAGGGTTGCTTACAACAATGTCAAATTTATCTGTATAGCCTGAATCTGGAGTAAAGGAGAAAATATCTACTCTGTTCATTTTAACTACTAAACTATTTAGTTTAGCATTATCCTTCACTGTTTGCAAAGCCTCATCTGATATATCCCATGCCTCGACCTGTAGCTCCGGATTATGTGATTTCACCCCCAATGCTATGCAGCCGCTTCCTGTACCAATATCAAGAACTGTCCTGTGCTGAGACTCAACTGAACTATTTACCCAAACTACCAGTTCCTCTGTCTCCGGCCGTGGGATAAGAGTTGAAGGGTTTACCTTCAGTGTAAGGTCGAGGAACTCAGTTTGCCCTAAAATATATTGAATTGGCTCGTGGCTTTTTAAACGTTCAATGTAGCTATCGAGATATTTTGCTTGTGAATCGGAAGGTTTAGTATCTCCATTTAACAGAATATCAGTTGAAGAGAGATTCATCAAAAAACTAAAAATCAAACGGGAGAATTGTCTAATTTCAGACACGGGGTATAAAGATTTTAACTCCCCCTGCATAAATTGAATGTACCCGGAAACACTTTTACCACTCATTTTTACTATATTGAACGTGCAAATTTAACAATTAAATGGTGAATGTAGACGAAAAATATATGAGGAGGTCTCTTCAGCTTGCATCCAACGGGGAGGGAAACACCTATCCTAACCCACTTGTTGGCTCTGTGGTTGTGCACAAAGGGAAGATAATTGGAGAGGGATTTCACTGGAAAGCAGGGGAGCCACATGCCGAAGTTAATGCAATAAACTCTGTGAAAGACAAATCCTTACTCCCCCATTCTACTCTCTACGTTAATCTTGAACCATGCGCCCATTTTGGCAGAACGCCTCCCTGCTCACTTCTGATTATCAATCATAAAATTCCCAAGGTTGTAATCGGTTGTGTCGACTCATTTTCGCAAGTGTCAGGCAAAGGGATAGAGATGATGAGGGAGAAGGGAGTTGAGGTTATTACCGGAGTTTTGGAAACTGAAAGCCGTTCTATTAACAGACGATTCTTCACCTTTCACGAAAAGATGAGGCCATACGTAATTCTTAAATGGGCTGAGTCGATGGATGGCTTTATCGATATTGAGCGGTATGCGGACTCTTCGGCTCAACCAACATGGATAACTAATGAGTGGGCACGCCGTTCTGTTCACCGGCAGAGAAGTGTTGAGCAGGCTCTACTTATTGGCACAAATACTGCCATTAAGGATAATCCATCACTCACGCTGAGAGATTGGTCAGGGAATTCACCTACCCGAATTGTAATTGACAGAGAACTCAAACTGCCGGAAACACTTATGCTGTTTGCCGGAAAAGAGGATACTATAATTTTGAATGAGATAAAAGACGAACAGAAAGATAACATTACATATTTGAAGATTAACCTCAAAGAAGATTCTGCTCAAAGAATATTGACAGCCCTACATCACAAACAGTTACAGTCTGTTGTGATTGAAGGAGGGAGCACGACACTCAACCTCTTTCTGAAATTTGGGTTGTGGGATGAAACTCATGTTTATGTTGGCAATAAACAGTTTAAAGCAGGAGTGAAAGCACCCAAAGTGTTGGGTGAATTGGTTTCAAAGGAGGAGTTTAGTGATAGTAAACTTTTTGTTTATCGTAATATATTGTAAATTAGTATCTGCAAGCTTCACAATATGGAAACTACAGTAATATTTACACCTTTAGTTAAAACACTGTTAGTATCGGCATACCTTATAACTATGTTGGTAATAATAGTTGTTATTATGCTTGAAAATAGAAATCCGTTAAAGACAATTTCATGGGTTATTGTACTTTTAACTGTTCCTGTAATAGGTGTTGTTATTTACATCTTCTTTGGGCAGAACTGGCGTAAAGAGAAGATAATTGCCAGAAAGGGGCTTAAAAACCACGACCTTTTTGCATCCATTTCACACTCTCAAATGAAAGAGTTGTCAGACAGCAACCTCCTCCTTAATACCGGAATATACACAAAGCGCAATATCATACGTCTGCTACTGAATAATGCAAATGCTATTGTTACACATGGCAACCATGTGAAAATTCTTAATAATGGAGATAATACTTTCAGGGCAATAATATCGGAGTTAAACAAGGCTAAAAAGTTTATCCATATTCAATACTATATTTTTGATGATGATACCATCGGCAACACAATTATTGATATCCTAAAAAAGAAAGCGGAATCAGGAGTTGAAGTAAGAATAATTATTGATGATGTTGGCGGCTGGCAGTTAAAAAAGAGCTTTTTTCACAAACTGCGGGATAGTGGCATTGAAGTTGAAAGTTTTTTGAAGGTTCGGTTTCCCATGTTTACAAGCAAAGTCAACTATCGTAATCACCGGAAGATTATCGTCATTGATGGAACGATTGGCTTTATTGGGGGCATAAACATTGCTGACAGATACCTTAACGGAGATGAGAGCTACGGTATTTGGCGGGATATGCACCTTAGGATAAAAGGGGATGCAGTATTGGCAATGCAGGAGATCTTTCTGATTGACTGGTATTTTGTGAAGCAGGAGGAGCTGACAGATTCAAAATATTTCCCGGCTGTTGACCCTGCTGGAGATAAGCTGGTACAGATTGTACCCAGCGGTCCCGACTCCGACTGGCCGGCCATCATGATGGGATATCTGCAAACCATCTCCTCGGCTATGAAGTATGTCTATCTCGCCACACCCTACTTCATGCCCAACGACTCTGTTCTTATGGCCATAAAAACAGCAGCTATGGGCGGTGTTGATGTAAGGATAATGATACCTGAAAAGTCAGATGCCCATTTTACCCACATGTGCAGCCGGTCATACATTAAGGAGTTGTTGCTTGCAGGTGTAAAAGTATATTTCTATCAGAAAGGATTCCTACACAGCAAGTTGATTGTTGCTGATGATTTGGTTCTCTCCATTGGTTCAGCAAACATGGACTTCAGAAGCTTTGAGCATAACTTTGAGGTAAATGCCTTTATCTATGATGAACAGAAAGCTACCGATGCACGAAACATCTTTCTTGATGATGTGAACGACAGCAGACAGATTTTTTACGACATCTGGATAGGCCGTTCTAAATGTATGAAATTCAAAGAGTCGTTTGCAAGATTGTTCAGCCCATTGCTGTGATTTTATATTTGCGTCATTGCTAACATTGGAAACTATTTGTAACCCTAACATCCTTACATCCCCACATCATAAATTTATCAAGCAAATAACACAGAGGCACTGAGACACTGAATGTGTGTTATTACACATTCAAATCGTGGGACATACTGGATTCGAACCAGTGACCCCTACCCTGTCAAGGTAATGCTCTAAACCAACTGAGCTAATGTCCCGTATATTGATAAAAAATTGAGAGAACAACACTAAGTAATCCTCTCAATCCTTTGCATTCTATTTGAAGTAGTTGCAAACTACCACTTCTTACAATTATACCCAATATTTAATTGCAAGGCTAAAGGAAAAAACCCACCATTTCCCTTTGTATCAAAATAGTACACCATACCGGCATCAAACATAAGGTGAAATTTGCCATAAGCTCTTTGAATACCCCACACAGGACCTATTGCAAAGTCAGTTTTGGCATAACGATAAACATTGTATGAGTATAACTCTTTAAAATTGGTTAGCATGCGTATACCCCAGTAGTTCCCTGAGTTATATTCCATTTTCTTTCCTTTAGAACCACGCTTATCTCTGTTGTATATCTTTTTATATTCTATATCAAGAAACGGAGCTATAAAATATAAGAAACCTGAACCATTAACACTACTTAAATTCAGATAACTACCACTAATACCAACTCCTCCATTTACACTTATAGTAGATTTTTTAGTTATCGGCATCTCAAATTCAACTCCGGGGCTTATAATATTAAGTCGCAGAACCTTTTGTAATCCAGTATCACTATTTTGAGCTTCAATTGAAAAACTCAAACTTATAAACAATAATAAAACTACTTTTTTCATTTTCGTATATATTATTTAAAGGTAATCTTCACCCCTCGCCAACTACTTCCTCTACGAGCAGCTCCATACAAAACAGAATTTGATAAAAATGCATATTCTGCACTTAAGTTTACAGGCCATTCATATTCAAAACTACCATCTCTTCCAATTTTCATTGAAATTGATCCTCCAAATGAACTATAAACTATCATTGTATATTTGTCTGTATTTGTCCTCTTTTCATAATAAGGTGCTAATGACAATTTTGTTTCTGTTACATAATTGCTCATAGGCATTAATACTATTGCTTCTCTATAATTATTAGGATTGCTAAAATGATTACTAAGAAAATCTGTAGTAACTTTACCTGCATTATTAGCCACCCACCACAATGCACCAACTTTATCTCTCTGTGAGAAATCAATATCTAAACCCATAATACAAAATGACCTGAAAGGTTTATCTAAAAATATTGATTGTACATAGCCTAAATCCTTTGCAACTTCTGTTTGAAAATTATAATCAGGTATGTGATGATCGTTATAATTAAAATCAGGTCCGAATATGTTTTGTTTCCATTTTTCTTTCATATTCAAGACTTCCCACCCATTTAATATTTCATCACAATTGTCTTTTCTCCAAACTCTGGTCCAACCCCTTCGCTGATACTTTGTTTTTATTCCAACTTCTGAATAAAAAGGAAATCTTTGAGCATAAAATTTCACATCCACCCTGTGTTTACTGTCAAAGTAGTTTCTTACACTTTTAGAGAATCCCCAAATTTTATCCCAGGACTTACCTGCAAAAGATCTTCCATCGTCAATATTTATCCAATTTACATTATTTGGGAAACTTGAAGACTTTAATGTTTCGATTTGAATATTTGGTTCTACTTCAATAGGATCTATTTTTCGGTATGTGTCAAACAAATACAACTCTTGCTTATTCAACACTTTATACATTCCATATTCTGAGGTATATCCTAAAGCCGATGTTACAGACTCTAAATCCTCTGGCATAAACTCATCAAGAGACAATTCTCTAAGTATTTTATAGTTTGCAGTTGATGTAAAGTAGGTTCCGTTACTTGTAATTTTAAAAAATATATCACCAATTATTATCT
>JALVBA010000277.1 GCA_027010905.1 Marinilabiliaceae bacterium | reverse complement strand
GTATTAAAAATCTGATTTTCTTTGTAATTCATTTTTGATATAAATAACGAAACGATGGAAATTACAAGAAACAAATTTGTAACGGTCTCTTATGAGCTAAGATTAGATAATGCAAGTGGGGAGTTGGTTGAGAAAACAGAAGATAGTAGTCCGTTAGCATTTGTATTTGGAGCAGGAAAAATGCTTCAGATGTTTGAAAACAAATTAGAGGGACTTAAAGCAGGTGATAATTTTAGCTTTGAGCTTAAGCCGGACGAAGCGTATGGTGACAAGAATCCTCAGGCTATTGTGGAGATACCAAAAAATATATTCGAAGTTAACGGGTCGATAGATGAGTCACTCTTTAAGCTTGGTAACCATGTGCCTATGCAGGATGCTCAGGGGAACAGGTTAGACGGAATAGTACTTGAAGTATCTGATGAGAACGTGAAGATGGACTTTAATCATCCTCTGGCCGGCGATACTCTATTTTTTAGCGGAGCAGTGGCTGACGTTAGAGATGCCAGCGAAGATGAGATAATGGAAGCAGTAGGTGGACATGACTCTTGCAGTACTGATGGTGGATGCAGTCCTGACGGTGGTGGATGCAGTACCTGTGGTAGCGGATACTAATTATTATTAATTGAGAGGGTTTTGTAATTTCATCTGTTTAGTCTTTTTTGCCAGTGTAGTATTTCAAAAGCGTAAAGATTTTTTGAAGCCTTGGAGAAAAATTAGCTTTTGAAATACGGTTTTTAAAGCTTTTTGCAGAAAAGGTTTAAAAAACACCTTCAAAAAAGTGCCTTTTCTTTTGGTTCATTTTCTTTGGGCAAGCAAAGAAAATGAACAAGGTTTGAAAATTGTAGAGGGTATAGAATTCTAAATGGAAGGTTTTATTGAAATTGATTAGATTAAGTTTTCAATATATCTACATAAGTAGCAAGAAACAAATGGGGTGAAGTGATTCATCCCTTTTTTTTGTAATAATGCCATAATAGATTAATTTTAGGAATTGAAAAATAAATAATTTGTAATGTCAGGAAATACGTTTGGGTCGCTGTTTAAGCTTACATCATTTGGAGAGTCGCATGGAAAAGCTGTTGGTGGAGTTATTGAGGGGGTATTGCCCGGAATGAAGTTGGATGAGCAGTTTATTCAAAATGAGCTGAATCGTCGTAAGCCGGGTCAGTCAAGTATTACAACACCGAGAGATGAGGACGATAGGGTTGAGTTTCTCTCAGGTGTTTTTGAAGGTAAGACTACCGGTACACCCATTGGGTTTGTTATTTGGAACAAGGATCAACGCTCAAAAGACTACACTAACATCAAGGATGTCTACCGTCCTTCTCATGCCGACTATACATATCAGGAGAAATACGGAATACGTGACTACAGGGGAGGAGGAAGAGCCTCTGCACGGGAGACTATTGCCCGTGTTGTTGCCGGAGCCATCGCCAAACTGATGCTAAAGGAGTACGGTGTTACCATTCAGGCGTACACATCGAGGGTGGGTGAAGTAAAGGTTGAAAAGCCTCACTACGAGTTGGACTTGTCAAAAACAGAATCAAATATTGTTCGTTGTCCGGATAGTGAGGTGGCTGAGAAGATGATTAGTTACATCGATGAGGTGAGGCGAGACAAAGATTCGGTGGGAGGGGTTATCACCTGTGTGATGAAAGATGTGCCTGTTGGCTTGGGTGAGCCTGTGTTCGGGAAATTGCATTCGGAACTTGGAAAGGCAATGCTGAGTATAAATGCAGTAAAGGGATTTGAATACGGAACGGGTTTCGACGCTGCCAAGATGAAAGGGTCGCAACATAACGATGAATTCTACATGGATGGCGACAGGGTACGTACCAAGAC
>JALVBA010000276.1 GCA_027010905.1 Marinilabiliaceae bacterium | reverse complement strand
CATGAAGAACAATGTCTTTTTCTTTCTCTGATAAACTTTTAAATAAACGTAGGATTTCAATATGTGCATTCATCTTTACTATTTTTTTACTAAGATAACAAAATCATCCGTAAATTAGAATAGAGCCGAAGGAATTAATGAAACAGATTCACCGAGGCACTCTGAGATAATTAAAAAATAGCTATTTTTGCAAAAAAAAGATAGTGGAGTTAAGCCAGCTCATTCATAAATACAGATTATCAACACTGCATAAGCAGATATCTGACAGCCTGACAAAAAAATCAGAAATCACTTTTATAAAGGGAGGTACAGGATCTTTTAAATCGATACTTGTGGCAACCTTTTTTGAGGAGGGGTCGCATATTATTGTGATGAACGACCGCGAATCTGCTGCATTCTTCTATAACGACCTAGTACAGCTAACAGGAAGCGATTCGGCATTTTTTATCCCCTCATCATACAAAAGAACACCTGAGCAGGGCATGAAAGATTCGCAAAGTGTACTGATGCGAACCGAGTCGTTGAATGCGCTACACAACAGCACTCAAAAACTTTTTGTAGTAACCTATCCCGAGGCTATTGCCGAGAAGGTTATCTCCTCAGAACAGCTCGAGGAGAACATTCTAAAAATCAAAATCGGCGACAGATTAGACACATCATTTATTACAGACCTGCTGAACGAATATGAATTTCAGAGGGTGGATTACGTTTATGAGCCGGGGCAATATTCAGTGAGAGGAAGTATTATCGACATATTTTCATTTGCCAACGAAGATCCATACAGAATCGACCTTTTTGGTGATGAAGTTGACAGTCTGAGAAGCTTTAACCTGGAGAACCAACTCTCCAAATCAAGTTTAAAGCAGATTGAAATTGTTCCTGACATTACCGGAAACAACATCTCAAACTCATTTATTCCCCTCTCCTCCTTTCTGCCCGACAGCAGCATAGTTTGGATAGAGAACATTAAGTATACCGGTGAAATTGCGAATGCAATAAAAGTCAAACTGGATTCGACACAGCATATTGAAGAGGATACAGAAGAGGAGGAGCTCTTAATTCCGCCATCCGGCAGATTCTGCTCTTCGTCAGAACTCTTTGAACCTCTCAACAAACTAAAAACATTAACTTTCAGCACACCGGGAAAAACATTAAAAACGAGTTCTGTACAATTTGATGTAAGCACAACACCTCAGCCGGTCTTTCATAAAAACTTCGATTATCTCGAAGAGAACCTTACTGAACTTAACGAACAGAAATACGAATGTCATATCCTGTCGGACAATCCAAGGCAGCTTGAGCGGCTAAAGGCAATTTTTGATGACAAGGGGACTAACGTGAAGTACAAAGAGATTAACCATTCGCTACACGAAGGCTTCATCGACAATGACAACCATATCTCAATCTATACCGATCATCAGATATTTGAACGATACCATAAATTCTCGCTTCGTACAGAGAAGACTAAATCTGCCCAGCAGGCTATCTCTCTGAAAGAGATAAACAGACTAAACCCCGGCGACTATGTTGTACATATCGACCACGGCATTGGTCGTTTCGGCGGACTTGTAACAACTGATATTAATGGTCAACAACAGGAGGCAATAAGGCTAATTTACCGGGACAACGACATTCTGTTAGTTAATATCCACTCGCTTCACCGAATCAGCAAGTACAAAGGAAAGGACAGTGCTCCACCAAAAATAAACAAGCTGGGAACAGCTGCCTGGAAAAATCTAAAACAGAAAACCAAGTCAAAAGTAAAGGATATTGCCCGGGAGCTGATTGCCCTCTATGCAAAGCGAAAAGCGCAACCGGGTTACTCCTTCTCCCCCGAATCGTATCTGCAAACAGAGCTTGAATCGTCGTTTATTTACGAAGATACTCCCGACCAAATCACCTCAACCAAAGCGATAAAAAAGGATATGGAGTCGGAAACACCAATGGACAGGCTTGTGTGTGGTGACGTTGGTTTCGGCAAGACTGAGATTGCAATAAGGGCTGCATTCAAAGCTGTTACTGACAATAAGCAGGTTGCCATTCTGGTACCCACAACAATACTGGCACTACAACACTACACCACATTCACCGAGCGATTAAAAGATTTTCCTTGCTCTGTTGATTACATAAGCCGCTTACGAAAACCTAAGAGTATAAAAGAGGCACTAAAGAGACTGAAAGAGGGCAATCTCGATATTATCATCGGTACCCACAGAATAGTAGGCAAGGATGTTGAGTTTAAAGATTTGGGGCTTCTGATTATTGATGAAGAGCAGCGGTTTGGTGTAGCAGTAAAAGAGAAATTGAAAAACATACGAGTAAATGTTGATACCTTGACATTAACCGCAACGCCCATACCCCGAACATTGCAATTCTCCCTTATGGGTGCTCGTGACCTCTCTATTCTGAACACACCACCACCAAACAGGTATCCTATAAATACTGAGCTTCACTCATTCAATGAGGAGATAATTAAGGAGGCAATTCTGTATGAGGTTGAGCGTGGAGGCCAGGTGTTTTTTATAAATAACCGTGTACAGAATATTTTTGAGATAGAGACTCTCATAAAACGTATCCTGCCTGAGATACGGACTATTGCTGCACACGGGCAGATGGAAGGCGGTAAGCTGGAGAAGATTATGCTTGATTTTATCGCCGGAGATTACGATGTGCTTGTGGCCACAACCATTATTGAATCGGGGCTGGATATCCCTAATGCCAACACCATAATAATTAACAATTCCCATAATTTCGGGCTGAGCGAGCTACACCAACTGCGAGGCAGGGTAGGCCGTACAAACAAGAAAGCTTTCTGCTACCTGCTAGCTCCCCCCCTATCCACATTAACACAAGAGGCACGGCGCAGAATAAAAATCATTGAGGAGTTTTCTGATTTGGGAAGTGGTTTTAGCATTGCAATGCAGGATTTAGATATCAGAGGTGCCGGCGACATACTTGGTGGAGAACAGAGTGGTTTCATCTCCGATATCGGTTACGAAACCTATATGAAAATTTTGAATGAGGCTGTTCAGGAGTTGAAAGATACCGATTACAAAGAGCTTTTTGTTGAGAAGGAGACTAATAAACGGCTAGAGGTTAAAAGCTTCACGGCAGATTGTCAGATTGAGACAGATATTGAGATGCGATTCCCTGAGGTGTACATTGAAAACATCGCTGAACGGATGCATCTATACCGTGAACTTGACAATTTGAATGAAGAGGAGGAGCTGAACACTTTCAGAACAAACCTCAAAGACAGGTTTGGACCTCTACCCCAAAAAGCTACCGTTTTGTTCGATATTGTTCGCATACGGATGGTTGCAAAACAGTTGGGTATTGAGAAGATTATATATAAAAACAGAAAACTCTATCTCTACTTTCCTTCAAATCAGGAGTCATATTTCTATCAGTCGCCTCAGTTTGGAAATATAGTTCTTTGGCTGCAGAACAATCCGACAGTAGCTGAGATGAAAGAGGGTAAAGAGAAGCTGTTTCTTTTTATAAAAAGAGTAGATTCAATTGAAAATATTAAAATTTTACTTAGTGAGATACTTAAGTTTGTATCTCAGACTTAGGCCGGGATAAAAACAAGATGGCTAACCTTTCCATTGAATTCAATCATTCTTAAAGCTGTAAATTCACCAGAGACCACTCCTTTAACTTTTATTTTAGCAGTGATACTATTTTCTTTAGGGTCATTCAGTTTCTGTTTCTCCTCTTCAGAAATTATCACCTCTACCTCTCTTGATTCAACTGAATTACCGTTAGTATGAATAATAAACTTTTTATCAAAACATGACTCAACAACATTTAAATCAGGATTAGTGATTACAAAAGGGATTCCGGATTTAATGAGAGCCATCTTATAACTCTCCATACGTTCCTGAATCTGAATCTCTTCAGATATATCACGAATAATTATCTGAACTGAGCTTTTACTGTTAAAGTTAACACCTGAACCGTCAATCTCAACATAAGTGTACCTACCATGTACATCCTGTAGTCTGATAGTTTGACATTTAAAACAGCTTCCGGCATTTTCGAAATCATCAAAAAGTCTCTTAACGATGTCTCGATCCTGCTCATCCACAAAACCCAAAAAAGGTTGAAGCAGAACATCCTCAATATAGTGAGTTTTAAATATTACCTCCAGTGCAAGATTGTTGAGATACTGTATTTTACCATCATTCACAATCACTATTGGCACAGGCGATTCACTGATAAACTGGCGATAGCCTCGCTCACGCGCCTTTTGCTCTAAGTCTACCTTATGCTTGTAGTAGGCCAGATCGATACTGATGCCGAGCTCCTGTTTATTCACAGGCTTAACCAAAAAACCGTATGAGTTTGTCACTATTGCACGCTCTATAATATAGCTGCTTGTGTCAGAGGATACATATATCACGGGAATATCAAATTCACTCTTCAACCTCTCGGTTGTTTGAATTCCATCCAGTTCACCTTCGATGTGTATATCCATTAAAACAACGTCCGGATTAACATCAGAACATAACTTTACAGCCTCAATACCAGTTTGACATATTCCAACCAGTTCGTGTCCCAGCTCTTTTAAAAACATCGACAAAATGGTAGAGATAAATCTGTCGTCTTCAACTATTAATACCTTTCTCATCTAACTAAAATGAATAATTGTTACGCCAAAAACCCAAAGGTTAATCACTTTAAATAAAAACTATCTATCTTTGTATTTATTATTTTTACAACTCAATACAAATTTCGTGAATTTAATCATTGATCAGGGAAATACACAGATAAAGACAGGAGTTTTTGATAAATGGCAACTTGTATATTCCGATTCGTGCAATATCCTTGATAAAAAAAAGCTCCTAAAACTGAAAAAAGAGTATAATATCCACAATTGTATACTCTCTTCTGTCATTAATTTGGGTGATAGTAACATATTAACCGATCTAAATTCACTATTTCCTGGATTTAAAATACTTAACTCAAACACTAAATTACCATTCGCGATTGAGTATAAAACACCTAAGACTTTAGGAAAGGATAGGATTGCCGTTGTTGCGGGTGCCTCTTATTTATATCCGCATAAAGATGTTCTTGTGGTTGATGCAGGTACAGCAATCACTTTTGAATTTATTTCCAAAGATGGCATTTACAAGGGTGGAAATATCTCTCCGGGACTTCAAATGCGCTATAAGGCTCTTAATCATTTTACAAGCAAACTTCCATTAATTGAGTTTACTGAACAGTATAACCTGTTGGGAGCCTCAACCAACGAAGCAATTCAATCTGGCATACAACACGGTTTATTGTTTGAGGTTGAGGGATATATACAGCATCTCGAAAAAAAACATCCTGAAATTGTAATTTTATTTACAGGAGGAGATGCAGATTTCTTTGTCAAAAAATTAAAAAAACGCATCTTTGTACACTTCAATTTAGTTTTGACGGGTCTTAATCGAATATTAGAATACAATGCATAGAAGAAATAGAGTCTTTTTAATAATAATTACAACCCTAATTTCTATTGGCACTGAGATGCTTGGGCAAAGTTACACTTTCTCTCCATACTCTCGGTACGGGCTGGGCGAAATAGAGCATCGTGGGTTTGGTAGAAATACGGCAATGGGTGGTACCGGAATTGCCCTACGTTCAAATGAACATCTAAACGATCTCAACCCTGCCTCCTATTCAGCCATGGATTCATCGTCATTCTTTTTTGAGACCGGTCTGAAAGGGTTCTATCAGAATCTATCAACAACTGACAATAATGCCAGTTTTAGTGACATAAACTTTGAGTTCTTCGCCATTGGTTTTCCTCTCGCCAGCTGGGGTGCCGCAACAATAGGTATAAGACCGTTCTCAGGAACAGGATACAATTTTGCCAATATTTCGGAAGACGAAGATTTTGGCACTGAATTACAAGAGGCCTATGGTACAGGATCAATATCCAGAGCTTATGCAGGGTTTAGTGCTAAACCATTTAAGTTTCTCTCGCTCGGAGTGCATTTCTCATATCTATTCGGGAATCTTACAAGTGTTAATTCAATAGATTATCTCAATCACTCCTCAGCACTCTCATGGGGAAAAAGACAAAATATTCATGTAAATGATATCTTTTTTGACTTTGGTTTACAAACAACTATCCCTCTGAGTGAAAAAAAATCAATTACAGTTGGAGCAACATTCAGCCCAAAAACTCCTCTTAAGGGTTACTCAGAAGAGTTGGTGGCTCGCGGAACGAAGATTGAAGTTGAAGGAGAACTCTTTGTTGATGCAGATACACTCAGGTATAACAAAAGAGACTTTAGCAATGACGCCTTAAAAATGCCAATGTCGTACGGTTTTGGTGTTGCTTACAACATAAAAAATAAACTTACTATATCAGCCGACTACCTTACAAATGGATGGGATGACATCACCTTCCCCGATGAGTTTTCAAAGACTACCACAAGAACAAGATATGCATTAGGTGTTGAATATATTCCCAATAACAGGAACCCTAAATCTTATGTTTCAAGGGTAAGATACCGAATAGGCGGGCATATGTTAAATGACTATTTAGTGATAAATAATTATCAACTTGAAGACTTTGGCATAAGTTTTGGGGCAGGTTTACCGTTAAAACGTTCCAAAACATCTTTAAATGTTGCTTTTGAATTTGGTCAAAGAGGAACAGCCAACTTCGGTTTGGTTAAGGAGAAATATTTTAATGTGTATTTAAATATCACTCTTCATGAGTTTTGGTTTCTTAAGCAAAAATTTGAATAGTCCTATAA